>NZ_QWGT01000057.1 GCF_003576405.1 Clavibacter lycopersici | reverse complement strand
CCGCCGCGGAGCACGGTCATCCGGTCGCTGAGCGCGAGCACCTGCTCGAGGAAGTGGGAGACGAAGAGGATCGCGACGCCCTGGTCGCGGAGGCGGCGGATCACCTGGAAGAGCCGCGCCACGTCGTCCGCGTCGAGGCTCGATGTGGGCTCGTCGAGCACCAGCACGCGCGGCCGGTCGACCATGGCGCGCGCGATGGAGACGAGCTGGCGGCTGGCGGGGGAGAGGTCGGCGAGGCGGTCGCGGGGATCCAGCTCCGCGAGGCCGAGCTCCGCGAGCATGGCGGCGGCGCGCGCGTGGGTGGCGCGCCAGGAGATGCCGAGCCGGTGGCGCAGCTCATGGCCGAGCATCACGTTCTCGCCCACGCTGAGGTTCTCGACCAGGTGCGACTCCTGGAACGCGGCCTGGATCCCGAGGGCACGCGCGTCGGCCGGCCCGCCGAGCCGCACGGGCTCGCCGTCGACGAGGATCTCGCCCGACCGGATCCGGTGCACGCCGAGCAGCGCCTTGATGAGCGTCGACTTGCCCGCGCCGTTCTCACCGAGCAGCGCGTGCACCTCGCCCGGGTGCAGATCGAGGTCGACGCCGTCGAGCGCGACGCCGTTCGCGAACTCGACGGTGATGCCGCGCATGCGGACGGTGGGGCCGGACGCGGAGGAGCGGTGTCCGTCGGGTGCGGGTGCGGGTGCGGGCGCGTGCGGGGCCGTCGTGCCGGTCGGGCGGATCGACGTCGATCCCCGTGCGTGACGCACCTGGTGCTCCTCGGGTCCCGGCCGTGGCGGCCGCGTGCCGGGCGGTGCCGGGCGGTGCCCGACGTGCTCGACTGTAGCGGCCGGCAGGCGGCCCGGCGAGGGGTGGCGGCGGCGGATCCCCCGGGTGTCGGATTCAGTCGACGCGGCGGGCGGCGGCACTTGAGTCGCGCACCACGAGCTCGGCCGGGATGCGGCTCGACCGCGGGATCTCCCGGCCCTCGATCGCGGCGATGAGCACGTCGACCACGAGCGACCCGAGCGCGGGGAAGTCCTGCCGCACGGTCGTGAGCGGCGGGAGGAAGTGGCGCGAGACGGGCAGGTCGTCGAAGCCCACGATGCTCAGGTCTTGCGGAACGCGGATCCCGCGGTCGTGCAGGCCGTGGATCACGCCGAGCGCCATCTCGTCGTTCGCCACGAAGACGGCCGTGTACTCGGGCACGGCGGTGAGCCCCTTCGCGAAGTCGTAGCCGAAGTCGCTCGACCAGTCGCCGATCACGATGGGCCGCTCGCGCATGCCCCACGCCCGGGTGCGGGTGTGGAAGGCGCGTTCGCGGGCGCGCGCGTCGAGCCAGTCGAGCGGGCCGGAGACGTGCAGCACGTCGCGGTGGCCGAGCGACGCGAGGTGGTCGACGGCTAGCCGGGTGCCCGCGGACTGGTCGACCGAGACCGTGAGGAACGCCGGATCCTTCTCCGCCTTCACCACGAGCGTCGGCAGCCCCGTGGTGATGGTGCGGAGCACGGCGACCGACGACGAGCGCGGCGCGACCACGCACAGCGCGTCGATGCCCTGGCCGGTGAGGTGGCGCACGGCCTCCTCGGGCGTCGCGTCCTCGTCGTCGCGCAGCGCGAACGACGCGACCGAGTAGCCGCCGTCGCGCGCCGACCGCTCGATGGCCCGCAGGATGCTCGACGGCCCGTACTCCACGGCGCTCTCGATGAGCACGCCGATCCGGAGCGCCCGCTGCGTGACGAGCTCGCGGGCGGCGCTGTTCGGCCGGAAGTCGAGCTCCGCGACGACCTCGAGCACGCGCTGCCGCGTCGACTCCTTGACCTGCGGGTGCCCGTTGAGCACGCGCGAGACGGTCATGTGCGAGACGCCCGCGCGCTCCGCGACCTCGCGGAGGCCGAGCCGCTCGCCGCCGCTCCTGACGCTCACCCGCACTCCATCCGGCATCCTCCGAGGCGGCGACTCCCGTCGCGCCCGCCGGGTCGCGGGCTGGTCGGATCTCCCATTGCTGCGCACACCCTACCGGGGCGGATCCGCGCGGGACCGGGCGCGACGACCGCCGGACACCCGTCCGCGCCGATCCGCCCGTCCCGACCCTGGCAACCCCCGCCATGCGCCCGCACGCCGGACGCGAAGCGGAGCAGGGTGGAAGGGCGGCGGTTTCGCTGCATGAAGAAATAGGAGTCCCTATGTACTTCCACGCACAGACCTGGATCAACGAGATCGCCGACGGCGAGCCCGACCCCGCCGCCGCCAACGCGCTGCAGGAGGGCCTCGGCGGCCAGTTCGGCGAGATGCGCACGATGATGCAGTACCTCTTCCAGGCCATGAACTTCCGCGGCGCCGCCGCCAAGCCGTACCGCGACCTGATCCAGGGCGTCGGCACCGAGGAGATCAGCCACGTCGAGCTCATCGGCACCACCATCTCCCGCCTGCTCGACGGCTCGCCCGAGTACAGCGGCAAGCTCACCGACCCGCTCGACACCCCGGGCAAGGGCGGCGCGACGCCGCTGGGCATCGCGCTCGACCACGGCAACATCCACCACCACCTCGTGGGCGCCCAGGGCGCGCTGCCCGTCGACTCCGCCGGCAACCCGTGGAGCGGCAGCTACGTCTACAACTCGGGCAACCTCCCGCTCGACCTCCTCTACAACGTCATGCTCGAGTCGACCGGCCGCCTGCAGAAGTGCCGCATCTACGAGATGACCGACAACCCCGTCGCGCGCGCGACCGTCGCGTACCTCATCGTGCGCGACCAGGCGCACGAGAACGCGTACGCGAAGGCGCTCGAGACGCTCGGCGTCGACTGGGGCAAGCTCCTGCCGATCCCGAAGACCAACGCCGAGCAGTTCCCCGAGGTGAAGAAGCTCCTCGACCTCGGCCTCCAGAGCAAGCAGTACAGCTTCGACCTCGACGGCAAGAGCGAGGCCGGCCGGATCTTCCAGGGCGCGTCGCCCTCGAACGACGGCACCGACCTGACCGCGACCGAGCAGGCGCCCCAGGGCTTCCCGTCGACCATCGCGCCCGAGCGGCTCGAGGAGTTCGCCCCGGGCCTCGACAAGGACCTGCTGGCCCTCGTCCAGGAGACCGCGGAGCGCGAGCTCGCCGACATCGAGGCGTTCTACGGGCCCACTAAGACGGCCTGATCCGCCCTCCCGCACCGCATGCGCCGGCGCCGTCTCCTCGCAGGAGGCGGCGCCGTCGCCATGCGCGGGCGCCGGATCCGTCGACGCACCCGCCTGCGGGGACCAGGCTCGCGTGGGCGGAGGGGATCCCATGCAGCAGCGCATCGTCCTCGAGCACCGCGCGATCCGCGCATGCCGGGCTCGACGAGCCGTCCCGGGCGCTCCGCCGTCGCGATCGCGTCACTCGTCCTGTGCCTCGCGTCACTCGCCGGGTGCACCGCGCCCGACGGGCTGTGGCCCCGACTCCGTCGCCGCCGGATCCCGCCACGTCGAGCGCTTCCGCCGCCCCCGTCGTGCAGGTGGACGGCGGTGCCCGCGAGCAGGCGCAGGGGACGACCGGGGCGGAGGTCGCCGGGATGGTCCATCACACGCCCGCGTCCGGCGACACGCTCACCGGGGTCGCCGCGCGTTCCGGCCTCTGCGTCCCGGACCTCGTGGCGGCCGACGGCGGGAACCCGGAGATCCTCGCGGGCGTGGGGATCGTGCTCGCCCGCACCGCGGCCACGCCGCTCGCCGACCGCGCGCGCCTCGGCTGACGTCCCCGGGGGCGGGCTCGTCCCCGCCCCGGCCGGCACTCTCCGCCATCGATTACGCTGGCGTGGACAGACCTCCTCCCGGACCCTGCAGGCGGTACGACTCCGCGACCGAGCGCGCTCGGCGCTCAGCAGGACAGGGGCACCCATGGGGTCCGCACGCATCGACGACAGCATCGGCAGCACGGCACGAGAGCCGTCCCCGGACGAGCGCGAGGGCGGGGACGAGCGCGACGTGCGGGGCGCCACCGCGGGCGACCCGTCCACTCGGTTCGCGCATGCCGTCGCGCTCCTGGCCTCGATCATCGACGAGGAGACGGCCACCCGCTGGGACGGGCTCACCGGCCTGCAGGTGCTGTTCCTCACGAGGATCCGCCGGGCCGGGCACGTGACGAGGACCGACCTCCTCCGCGGCTGCCTCACCTCCCGCGCGGCCGGCTCGCCGGGGCTGTCCTCGCTCCTGCAGCGGGGCTACCTGGTGGAGACGTGGGACGGCGCCGAGTCCGTCCTGACCATGGGACCCGCGGGCAGGGACGTGTGCGAGCGCGTCGAACGGGCGCGCGCGCAGTGGGTGCGGCGCGCGATGGCGGCCGACCCGAGCGGCGTCTGCGGAGACGATCTGCGCCGGTCGGCCGAGGTCATCGAGCGCCTCGCCGCCGCCGTCGGCGATCCCGTGGGCGGCGCGCGCCAGCCGGAGCCCGGGCCGCGCTAGCGGAACGACGCGCGCACACGGCTCCGCGGCAGCGCCGGGAAGCGGCGGAGCGAGATGCGGAGGTCCTGCGTCGGCAGCGTCATGTCCGTCTCGCGCGTGGCCAGCCGGACGGCCTCCTCGACGATCGCGATCGTGATGTCCTCGCCCGGGCAGCGGTGGCCGGACGCCGCATCGCCGCCGCCCTGGGGAATCAGCGTGTTCGGGTCCCCGTCCCAGCCGCGGAAGCGCGTGGGATCGAAGGTCTCGGGGTCGTGCCAGAGCCGGGGGTCGCGGTTGGTGCCGAAGAGGTCGAGCATCACCCAGTCCCCGGGCGCGAAGGATCCGCCGAGACCGTCGAACGGGCGCGCCACCGTGCCGGCGATCACCGGGAAGAACGGGTAGAAGCGGCGCACCTCCTGCACGAAGCCGCGGAGGTCGGACTCGTCGCCCGCGGCGAACGCGCGCGCCCAGCGCGGGTGCGCGTGCAGGGCGTGGAGCGCGAAGTCGATGAAGCGCGCCACCGCGACGGTCGGGCGCACCAGGTTGAGGAGCTCCACACCCGCGGCCTCCGTCGTGAGCGGCGAGCCGTCGGCGTCGACGTGCGTCACCAGGTCCTGGAGCGGCGACCCGGCGGCGACGGGCAGCCGGCCGTCGCGGGCGCGGCGCACCACGTCGCGCGCCCACCGCTCCGCGCGGAGCCGCCGGGCGCGCGCCGCCCAGTTCACGGGGCCGATCGACGCCGCGCGCTCCACCATGTCGGCGACGTCGCCGCCGACGCTGCCCACCTCGTCGTCGGCCACGGGGATCCCGACCCAGCGGCAGGCCGTCCGCATCAGCACCTCCACGAGCTCGTCGTGCAGCCGCACCTCGGGCACCCGCGACCAGCGCGCGACGCCCGCCCGCCACTCGTCGTCGAAGGCACGGCGGACCCGCTCGATCCCCTCGGGCAGCATCATGCCGAGGAACATCGCCTTGCGGACGTGGTGGCCGTGGCCGCTCATCGCCTGGACGCTGCCCGCGTCCTGCAGCAGGTGCATCACCGAGACGGGCATGGCGCCGGCCCGGCCGAAGCGGTCCCCCTCGTAGAAGAGGCGCGACGCCTCCCTGCCGCGGATGCACGTGACCGGCCGGCCGGCGAGCCGCGTGCGGAAGGCGTCGGCCCCCACGGCGTCGGCTCCGCGGGAGACGAAGCGGTAGCCGTCGCGGAGGAAGCGGAGCGAGCTGTCGGGACCGGGGAGGCGGGGGATCACGCGGGACCTCGGGCGGCCGTCACAGCGCCGCGAGCAGCGCGGCGCACGCGGACTCGCATCGGCGGCACTCCTCCGCGCAGATGCGGCAGTGCTCGTGCATCTCGCCGTGGCGGGCGCACTCGTCGGCGCACGCGCCGCACGCGGCCATGCACAGCTCGAGCGCGAGGCGCGTCACGTCCACGCGGTCGGCCGTGTGCCGGGTGAGCGTGTCGAGCGTCGCGGTGCAGACCTCCGAGCAGTCGAGGTCGGTGCTGATGCAGGTCGCGAGCTCCGAGACGCCGTCCTCCGAGAGGCAGGCGGCGGCGCACGCGGAGCACGCGGTCGCGCAGGCCGCGCACGCGTCGATGCACGCGGCGAGGACCTCGAGGTCGAGCCCGCCGCGGTCGGCTGTCGAGCTGCGGAGCATGTCGAGCGTGGAGCTCATGGGGTCCTCCCGGATCGTGTCGTCGCACCCGCCGTCGATCCCTATGGGCCGGGCGGGTGCCGGGCGCCGGCGCGCCCTGTCCTCGCCACGGTAGGACGGTCGAGGGCGAGTGCCACGGGGCTTGCGCCCGAGGGGCGGGAGGCGATACCGGCCGGTCGGACCTGCGATCC
Source organism: Clavibacter lycopersici (assembly GCF_003576405.1). Lineage (GTDB taxonomy): Bacteria > Actinomycetota > Actinomycetes > Actinomycetales > Microbacteriaceae > Clavibacter > Clavibacter lycopersici. The sequence continues at coordinate 7,246 of NZ_QWGT01000057.1, read as the reverse complement.
TCCTGACCGGATCCGCCGCACCCGGGTCGCCCGCCGAGCCCCCGCCGTAGGCTGATGCATGGCCTCCGACACCGCACCCCGAGACCCCGCAGCGCCCCTCTACCTCGACGTCGTCGACGGCTGGTGGCGCGCCGCCAACTACCTCTCCGTCGGGCAGATCTACCTGCTGGACAACCCCCTGCTCGAGCGTCCGCTCACGCGCGACGACATCAAGCCGCGCCTGCTCGGGCACTGGGGCACGACCCCGCTGCTGAACTTCGTGTACGCGCACCTCAACCGCGCGATCCTCGAGCGCGACCTCGACATGATCTACATCGCCGGCCCCGGCCACGGCGGCCCCGGCATGGTCGCGAACGCCTACCTCGACGGCACCTACTCGGAGCTGTTCTCGGCCGCGACGCCCGACCGCGACGGCATGCGGCACCTCTTCCGCCAGTTCTCGTTCCCCGGCGGCGTGCCCTCGCACGCGGCGCCCGAGACGCCCGGATCCATCAACGAGGGCGGCGAGCTCGGCTACTCGCTGGTGCACGCGTACGGCGCGGCCCTCGACAACCCCGACCTCGTGGTCTCCTGCGTGATCGGCGACGGCGAGGCGGAGACCGCGACCCTCGCCTCCAGCTGGCACCTGAACAAGTTCCTCGACCCGGAGTCGGACGGCGCCGTGCTGCCGATCCTCAACCTCAACGGCTGGAAGATCGCGAACCCCACGGTGCTCGCGCGCATCCCGGAGGACGAGCTGCTCGCGCTCTTCACGGGCTACGGCTACGCACCGCGGATCGTGTCGGGCGGCTTCGACGGCGAGGACCACGTCGCCGTGCACGAGCGGTTCGCCGTCGCGCTGGGCGACGCGCTCGACGACATCACGCGGATCCAGCTGGCGGCTCGCACCGGCGGCAGCGAGGAGCGCCCGGCGTGGCCGATGCTGATCCTCCGCACGCCGAAGGGCTGGACCGGCCCGAAGGAGGTCGACGGCAAGCCGGTCGAGGGCACGTGGCGCGCGCACCAGGTGCCGCTCTCGGGCGTGCGCGACGACGAGGACCACCTCCGCCAGCTGCAGGAGTGGCTCGAGAGCTACCGGCCGCACGAGCTCTTCGACCGCGACGGGCGCCTGACGCCCGCGCTCCAGCCGAACCGTCCCGAGGGCGACCGCCGGATGAGCGCCAACCCGCACGCGAACGGCGGCCTCCTCCGCCGCGACCTCCGGCTGCCGCCGCTCGAGGTCAACGCGGTCGACCTCAGCGACGGCCGCGGGGTCATCGCCGAGCCGACCCGCGTGCTCGGCGGCTGGCTGCGCGACGTGATCGCCCGCAACCCGCTCGACTTCCGGATCTTCGGCCCCGACGAGACCTCCAGCAACCGGCTCGACGATGTGTACGAGGTCACCGCGAAGGCCTGGCAGGGCGAGGTGCTGCCGGTCGACGAGCACCTGGCGCACGAGGGCCGCGTCATCGAGATCCTCAACGAGAACATCACGCAGGGGCTGCTCGAGGCGTACCTGCTCACCGGGCGGCACGGGCTCTTCACGTCGTACGAGGCGTTCATCCACGTGGTCGACTCGATGTTCAACCAGTACGCGAAGTGGCTCGAGTCGAGCTCGAAGGTGGAGTGGCGACGGCCGGTCGCGTCGTTCACGTACCTGCTCTCCTCGCACGTGTGGCGGCAGGATCACAACGGCTTCTCGCACCAGGACCCCGGCTTCCTCGACCACGTCGTGAACAAGCGGGCCGAGATCGTTCGCGTGTACCTGCCGTTCGACGCGAACTCGCTGCTCGTGACCATGGACCACTGCCTCCGCGGCACCGACCTCATCAACGTGGTCATCGCGGGCAAGCAGCCGACCGCGAGCCTGCTGTCGCTCGAGGAGGCGCGGGCGCACGGCGCACGCGGCGTGGGCGTGTGGGAGTGGGCCGGCACCGAGGTGCCGGGGCTCGAGCCCGACGTGGTCGTCGCCTGCGCGGGGGACATCCCGACCGTGGAGGCGATGGCGGCGGTGCAGATCCTCAAGGAGGAGATCCCGCAGCTGCGCGTGCGGTTCATCAACGTGGTCGACCTGATGCGCCTGCAGGACTCGACGCAGCACCCGCACGGCCTCGACGACGGATCCTTCGACGCCCTGTTCACGCGCGACAAGCCCGTGATCTTCGCGTTCCACGGCTACCCGTCTCTCATCCACCGCCTCACCTACAAGCGCAACGGGCACGAGAACATCCACGTGCGCGGCTTCGTGGAGCAGGGCGGCACGACGACGCCGTTCGACATGCTGATGCTCAACGACCTCGACCGGTTCCGGCTCGTGATGGACGTGATCCGCCGCGTGCCGCATCTCGAGACCACCTACGCGGGCCTCTCGCAGCGCATGGACGACGAGCGCATCGCGCACCGCGTGCACACGCGCCAGTACGGCGAGGACATGGACGACGTGTCGGGCGCCCAGGGGCTGCCGTTCGCGGATCCGAACCGGCAGACGGCGATCGACAACGGGGATGACAATGCGTAGCCGGTGAGGCGCGGGTGCGTCCGCCGTCAGCCGCCGGGTGTCGCCTCGGCGGCCTCTGCCGTGGGCCCGTGGTCGAACAGGCCGATCGCGTTGCCCTCGCTGTCGCGCACGTAGGCCCAGCGGTCGGTCTCGTTGAGCATCTGGATCGCGCCCATCGCGGATCCGCCGTGCGCCTCGACCTCGGCGACCGTCTCCTCGATCGAGTCGACCGTGATCACGATGGTGGGGTGCGGCACGTCCGCGCGCCGGTGGAGGTCGCCGTTGATCCCGTCGTCCGAGCCGGTGAGGATCATGCCCGCGTCCTCGCCCCACGGCTCGTACCGGAAGCCGAAGACGGCGGAGTAGAACGCGCTCGCGCGCGCCATGTCATCGGCGGGGATCTCGAAGTGCTCGACGGCGGCCATGCGCCATGATCCTGCGGGTGGGGAAACGCCGTCAAGGGGCGGGCCGGATGCTGCGACGACGACGGCGCCGCCACCTCCGAGGAGGGTGACGGCGCCGTGGGCGATGCGGGGCGGGGATCAGCGGACGAGTCGCGCCCCTGCCGGAGCGACCCGCGTGATGGCCTTGGCGACGATGGAGATCGAGTCCCCGGCGCGCACGACGATCTCCGACTTGTCGGCGTAGGTGCCGCCGTTCCACCAGTAGGCCTTCTTCTCGGTGCCGCGGTGGTAGGTCACGGCGACCTGGTAGGTGCCGGGGGTGATGCCTTCGATGAAGGCCGACCGGGTATCGCTCACTTGCCTGTCGTACTTGATGACCCCGTTCTGGTACAGGTTGACGACCGCGTAATCCGAGTCCCACCCAGAGGTCTCGAGTCCGGTCAGCTTGGTGGTCACGGATGGGCTCACGGCCAGGGTCACGTTGACGTCTGCCATCCGGGTGCCTCGCGTGGCATGGAAGACGGTCGCGGTGCCGTTCCCGCCGACGGACTGCGACTGGTACGCCGGTGCTGAGCCGTTGAGGACCATGACGTAAATGCCGAAATCTCCCGCCTCGATGCCGTCGAACTCAAATTCTCCATTGGCGTCCGTCGAGGTGGTCTCCTCGCCGATGGGGTCGATGCTGCCCGTGTCGTTGTCATAGGGGTTGAGGTAAATCATTGCCCCTTGCACGGCGGTCCCCGTGGGGGTGGTGACCCGTCCACGCAGGGAGGCGCCCTTGTCGAGCACGGTGTTGATTCCGACGACTGCCTGGCCCAGCCTCGAGACAGTGACAGTCTGCGCGGATGGGCGGTCGTCCGACCCGCCATACCACTCGCCCTGGAAGCCACCTGGGTTAGGGGACGGAGACATGAAGTTCACTTTGTACACGCCAGGCTCGATGTCACGGAGCGTGTATCGGCCGAAGGAGTCGGTCTCCGTCCAATCCTCGAAGCGCTCATCGCCGCCTGCTCGGTAAGCAGTCACGGATACGCCGGGCGCCGCATCTCCTGCAGACGTGGTCAGGGTGCCGCTGATCGTCGCGTAGCGCGCTAGCACGACGTTTACGCGTACGGTGCCGTCGGATTGAACAGCGAACAGCTGGGCGTCGTGGATCTCATTGGTCTGGCCGTAGTACTGGATCAGAGATTCTCCGGCCACCACGGCGTAGGCGTGCAAGGCGTATTCACCAGGTTCGACAGCGGTGATGGAGAAGGCGCCGTCCACGATGTCCCACAGCGCGGCACCGGGACGACCTGCGGGCTCCAGGGAGATGCTGCCCTCCGTGATGAGGTTCTGCGGGCTGATCGAGTCGAGGTAGACGTTGCCGACCACCTTCCCCGTCCACGGCTGCTGCGGGAGCTGGACGTTCGCGGCGACCACCGCGGCTGTCTTGGCGCTAGTGCGCGCCGTCGTGGTGTAGCCGGTGGCCGTCCCGATCGCGGTGGCCGTGATCCGCTTGCCGACGTCCGCCGTGGTGGGCACGTAGTCCTGGGCGGTCGCGCCGGAGATCTTCACATCGTTCGCGTACCAGACGTAGGTGAAGGAAGGGCGCGGAGTCCACTCGTTCGGAACGACGCGCAGGGTCTGGCCGACCTTCGCGTCGCCGACGATCACCGGCTGGGTCGACGCGATCGCCGGCTTGCCGACCGCCGCGGTCGCGACGCTCGTCTTGCTCGTCGTGACGTAGCCCGTGGCCTTGGCGGTGATCGTGACCGTGATCGTCTTGCCGAGGTCGGCCGTGCCGACCGTGTAGGTCGAGCCGGTGGCGCCGGTGATCGCGGTGGTTCCCACGGTCCACTGGTAGGTGAACGCCGGGGCGGGGGACCAGGATCCGGTCGCGGCGGTGAGGACGCCGCCGACGGAGGCGGAACCGCTGATGGTGGGCGAGGACGCGACCGTGAAGGCCTTGGCGGCCGGCGCGGCGACGACCGCGGCCGAGGCCGCGCTCGTCTTCGCGGCCGACGTGTAGCCCGAGCGCGCGCCCGTCACGGTGACGGTGATGCGCTTGCCGATGTCCGCGGCGACGGGGACGTAGGTGGAGGCGGTCGCGCCGGAGATGGCCACGTTCGCGGCGAACCAGCGGTACGTGAACGTCGTCGGGACGGGTGCCCAGGTGCCGGGCGCGGCCGTCAGGGTCGCGCCGACCTGGGCGGTGCCGCTGAGGGTGGGCGTCGGCACGGTGGTGAAGGTCGACGGCGTGGTGACGGGCGCGGCGACCACGGCGGCGCTGGCCGCGCTGGTCTTCGCCGCGGTCGTGTACCCGGATCGCGCGCCCGTGACGGTGACGGTGATCCGCTTGCCGATGTCCGCGGCGACGGGGACGTAGGTGGAGGCGGTCGCGCCGGTGATGGCCACGTTCGCCGCGAACCAGCGGTACGTGAAGGTCGTCGGCACGGGTGCCCAGGTGCCGGGGACGGCGGTGAGCGTGGCGCCGACTTTCGCGGATCCGGTGATGGTCGGCGTCGGGACGGTGGTGAACGTCGACGGCGTGGTGACGGGCGCGGCGACGACGGCGGCGCTGGCGGCGCTGGTCTTCGCGGCGGTCGTGTAGCCCGTGCGGCTGCCCGTGACGGTGACCGTGATGCGCTTGCCGACGTCGGCGGCGACCGGCGTGTAGGTCGAGGCGGTCGCGCCGGTGACGGCCACGTTCGCCACGAACCAGCGGTAGGCGAAGGTCGTCGGGACGGGCGCCCAGGTGCCGGTGGCGGCGGTGAGCGGCGTGCCGACCTTCGGGGTCCCGCTGATCGTCGGCGTCGGCACCGTCGTGAAGGCGACGGGAGAAGGAGCGGCGACCACCGTCGCGGTGGCGGCGCTCGACTTGGCGAGCGACGTGTAGCCGGCCTTGTTCGCGGTCACCGTGAGGGTGATCTTCTTGGCCGCGTCCGCCGCGACGAGCGTGTACGCGGACCCGGTGGCGCCGGAGATCGCGACCCCGTTGCTCCACCACTTGAAGGTGAAGGAGTCGGGCTGCGGTGCCCAGGTGCCGGTCACGGCGAAGAGGGTGGAGCCGACCTGCGCGGTGCCGGTGATGGACGGCTGGGGCGCGGTGGTGAACGTGACGGCGGCGGTGGACGAGCCGGCGGACGGGGACGCGTCGGCGGCGATGGCGCTGGTCGCCATGCCCGCCTGCGCGGAGGCCACGAGGGCGATCGAGAGGAGGCCGACGAGGGCGCGTCGGCGTGCGGTTGTCATGGTGCTCCTGGATCCGGGGGCCGCTTCGGGTGCGACCGTCGGCCATGCTTACAGCCTTCTCGCAGGTGCTGTCGTGTACCCAGTTCGGGCTCCGGGCGGGCAATGTCCTCCCGACCGGCCGTTCGGGGGGCGGCGCACATTTCCTCGGTGCGCTAAACATGGGTCGCTCGCGTACCCGACGCGACCTTCTCGAGGAGTGCATGTGCTCATCCCCGCCCACGGTCCTGCTGCGCCCGGACGCCGATCCCGACTCCATCTGACCGGCTCGGCGCTCGCCTTCGCCCTGGTCCTCTCCGCCGTCGCCCTCCCGGCCGACGTCGCCGGTGCCGTGTCCCGAGAGGCCGCATCGTCGATCTCCGCGCCGGCGAAGGTCGCCGCCAAGCCCGCCGTGCCGTTCACCGCGACTCCGACGCCGACCATCACGGGCAAGGCCCTCGTCGGCCAGACGCTCACCGCGGTCCCCGGGGCGTGGAAGCCCGTCGGCGCGGTGTTCTCGTACCAGTGGTCGGCGGGCGAGACGGCGATCCCCGGTGCGACGCGGAAGTCCTACACGGTCGCCGGGACGGATCTCGGCCGCGCGATCTCCGTCCGCGTCGTCGCGACGCGCACGGGGAGCATCACCGCCGACCGCCGCAGCGCGAGCACCGCCGCCGTCGCGCTGCCCGGGTTCACGTCCGCGGCCGTGCCGACCATCGCCGGCACTCTCGTCGTCGGATCCACGCTCACGGTCCGCCCGGGCGGCTGGAGCCCGTCGCCCGCCCTCTCCTACGCGTGGATGCGGGACGGCGTCCTCATCGCGGGAGCCACGGCGACGACCTACAAGCTGGCCCCCGGTGACGCCGGGGCGCGGATCACCGCGACGGTCACGGGCACCCGCACCGGCGTGCAGACCCGCACGCAGCGGAGCCTGCCGACCAAGGCCGTCGCACCGGCGCCCGTGCCGAAGCCGACCCCGGTGCCGACGGCCAAGCCGACCGCGAAGCCCACCGTCGCGCCGACCCCGGTGCCCACCGCGAAGCCCACCGTCGCGCCGACGACGGCCCCCGTCCCGACGCCGGCATGCAGCCGTCCGCCGACTCGCTGCAGATCGGCAACTACATCGGCGCGCTCCTGCAGTGGAAGGAGATGCAGA
>NZ_QWGT01000056.1 GCF_003576405.1 Clavibacter lycopersici | reverse complement strand
GCCGGGCGCACAGGTCGCGCAGCGCGAGGGGCGCGCTGGCCGCCCGGGCGAGCGCCGTGCTGCGTCGCCCCTCTGGCCGGAGGAACGGGATCGCGAGGGCGAGCACGACGCGGAGCGCTGAGGCGGCGAGGAGCGCGCGGATGGCGGCCTCGCCGTGCCGCAGCGCGAGCACGGTGACGACCAGGGCCGCGCCGTGCGAGAGGAGCATGAGGGGGTCGAGCCCGGCCGCGCCGGGAGCTCCGGCCTCGAGGCCCGGGAGCGCGAGCGAGGACGCGCCGTGGCCCATGCCCGCGTGCGGATCCGCCGCGACAGCGGACCCCGTGCCGTCGCCCGCCGCCGTGAACAGGCCGTGGAAGAGGAGCTGGCTGACGCCCACCGCGGCGACCAGGCGCCACAGCGAGGTGCGGGCGCCGGCGAGCGCGATGGCCGCGAGCGACGCGAGCGCGAGGCCGAACGCGACGACGCCCCACGCGGGGGCCTCTCCGCCGCCGGCCTCGTGGAAGAGCGCGGCCACGAACGTCGCGGTGGTGGATGCGGCGAGCCCCCGGATCACGCGCTGGACGCGCGGCGGCATGGGGGACGGAGCGGGCATCGGGAGCGAGTGTAGATGAGCGGCCCGGGAGGACGCGGATCAGGCGGCGGCGTCGTCCTCCGCGAGCGCTCCGGTGAGCCGTCCGACCACGTCGTCGAGCGCGTCGCGCAGCGCCTCGAGCTCGGCGATCGTCATGCCCGTGCGCGCCGCCGCCTGGGCGGGGACGTCGATCGCCCGCTCGCGGAGGTCGCGGCCCGCGTCGGTGAGGGAGACCACCACGACGCGCTCGTCCGCCCTGCTCCTCGCGCGGTCGACGAACCCGGCGCCCTGGAGGCGCTTGAGCAGCGGGGTGAGGGTGGCGGGCTCGAGCTGCAGGGTGGATCCGAGGTCGGAGATCGAGCGGTCGTCCCGCTCCCACAGCGCGAGCATCACGAGGTACTGCGTGTGGGTGAGGCCGAGCGGCTCGAGGATGGGCCGGTACACGGCGACGACCGTGCGGGCCGCGACCACCGCCTGGAAGCAGACCTGGCTCTCGAGCGCCAGGGGATCCGTCGTCGTCATCGCGTCCTCCTCGACCGGTGTCGTGCACCCCTCAGTGCACCGGATAGATGTTACGCAAGCGGGGAAACACTGCTGGCGCCGACGAGCCGCCGGCGGATCGCCGTGGTCGGGGTCAGCCCGCGACGACGAGCTCCACGTTGATGTCGTCCGGATCCTGCACCGACAGGATCGACATGCCGGTCGGGAAGTCGATGACCTCGCCGTGCGGGATGCCCCGCTCCTCGAAGAGGGCCGCCGCGCGCACGAGGTCGTCGCGCGAGCCCACCTGCAGGCTGACGTGGTCGAGGCCGCGCGCCTCGGGGTCGAAGGCGCCGCCCGCGTCGGCGATCGGGCGGAGGCCGAGCAGCTGGGATCCGACGCCGTAGATGACGCCGCCGAAGTACTGCGCGGGATCGTGCCGGACGGCCGCGTCGCCCGGGTCGCCCTCGCTCTCGATCGCAGGGGTCAGGCCCAGCACGCCCTCGTAGAAGGCGCGCGAGCGGGCGAGGTCGGAGACGGAGATGCGCACGTGGTGCACGCCGGTGATGCTGTCGAGGGCTGCGGTGGTCGCGGTGGTGTCGGTAGTGTCGGTCATCCTCCGACGCTAGGACGGTCTGCGCGCGGCGACCCGGGCGGGTTCGTTCTCCGACCACGGCTCCCAGGCGGTGCCCAGCCCGCGCCCGGCGGCGGCGGCGTCGTCGTCAGTCGTGCAGGTCGATGCCCCAGGTGCCCGACCACTCGGATCCGGGCGCGAGCGTGATGAGGCCGTCACCCGAGTTGAACGCGTCGGCCGGCGCCGTCATCGGCTCGACCGCCACCGCCCAGACGTGACCGTCGGCGACCGGGTACCAGGGCGTCACGAAGACCTGCCAGTAGGTGAACTCGCCGTCGGCCCAGATCTCGGTGCGGCGGCCGTCGGGCGCCTGGACGCCGTGCCGGGTGACGCCGTCGACCACGCGGGCGTCGGCCCACGCGTCGTCGAGCTGGGCGTCGCGCACGCGCACGCCCTGGCGCAGGTCGTAGCGGGTGCCGTCGACCGGGGTCTGGACGCCCGTGGGGTTGAGGCGCACGGGATCCACCTCGATGTGGGTGGGCGCGTCGATGACCACCTCGAGGTCCTCCGTGGGCACGTCGCCGACGCGGAGGAAGGGGTGCGTGCCGACGGCGACGGGCGCGTCCGCGGAGCCGACGTTGCGGATCCCGTGCGTGACGCGGACGCCCTGGCCGGTGAGCTCGTAGCGCACGGTGGTCTCGAGGGCGAAGGGGTAGCCGCGCTGCGGGTGGACGTCGGCGGCGAGCGTGATGGAGACGTCGTCGCGGTCCGCGAGGCGGTACGGCGCGTTCTCGAGGAGGCCGTGGATCGCGTTCTCGCGGTCGACCTCGGTGATGTCGAGCTGGTGGGTGACGCCGTCCTGCTCCCAGATGCCGTCGCGGATCCGGTTGGGCCAGGGCGCCAGCACGATGCCGCTGCAGAAGGGGGGACGGGCCTCGTCGGGGTAGGACTGCACGAGGTCGACGCCGTCGACCTGGAGCACGCGGAGCGCGGCGCCGACCTCCGCGATCACGATGCGCTGCGAGCGGCCGTCCACCTCCGCGAGGAGCTCGTGCTGCTGGCCGGTGGGGAGGCGGGGTACGTACGTCACGTCGTCGGGCACCCGCCGAGCCTATCCATACGTCGTGCTGTGGCGCCTCCCAGGGGCGCGCGCCCGGCGCTCCCTAGGATCGTGGCCATGGCCCGGCATGAGAACGAGAAGGTACGCGCGATCCGCGAGAAGGCACGCATCGAGAGGGCCCTCGACGACCGGCGTCGCAAGCGCCGCCGCCTCATCACCCAGTTCTCCGTCGCGGGCGGCCTCGTGATCGTCATCGCGGCCATCGCCGGCGGCGTCTACCTCCTCGGCCAGTCGCAGGCGGCGAGCGCCGCGGGCCCCGTCCAGGACACGACCGCGGCGCTCTCCACGGGCGACCAGGTGCGCATCGCGACCGAGCCCACCGGCGTGAGCGTCGGCGCGGCCGACGCCCCCGTCACCATGGACGTCTTCGAGGACTACTCGTGCCCCCACTGCGCGCAGTACGAGGCCGAGACCGGCCCGCTGCTCGACCGGATCGCCGCCACGGGCCAGGTGCGCATCGTCTACCACCCCATCCAGATCGTCACGAAGTACGGGCAGGTCGCCGGCAGCGCCGCCGCGTGCGTGCTCGCGGAGGAGCCCGACAGGTGGCCGGCCGTGCACTCGGCCCTGTTCGACAACCACTCCACCATCACCGACTCCTGGACCCACGCCGACTTCGTGACCTGGCTCACCACCGAGGGGGTGTCCTCGGACGCGGCGCGCACGTGCGTGGCCGAGGGGAAGTACTCGTCGTGGATCACGGGCAACACCTCGGACGCGACCGCCGCGGGCGTCACCGGCACCCCGACGCTGCGGATCCAGGGCGACATCGTCACGACGGTCGCCGGCCAGGACCTCGTGGACGCGCTCACGAAGGCGGGCGCGCAGCTGCCCGAGGGCATCGCCGCCGACAGCTGATCCGGCCCGCGGGCGTCGCGCGGGACGGCCGCGCGGCGCTCAGTGCGCGCGGTGGTCCTGCACCGTCATGCGCGGGCCGAAACGCGGCTTGCGGAACCCGCTCGCCTCGATGAGGCGCATCACCCGCTGACGGTGCCCGCGCCACGGTTCCAGCAGCTCGAGCATCCCGTCATCGTCGACCGCGTGGCCGACGAGCGCCCACCCCACGGTGTCGTGCACGTGGTAGTCGCCGACGCTCACCGAGTCCGGATCCCCGTGGGCGCGCTGCGTCGTCTCCGCCGCGGTCCAGATCCCCACTCCCGGGATCGACCGCAGGCGCCGGGTGATCTCCTCGCTCCCCCGCCCGAGGGCGAGCGTGCGCTCGAGCCCGGCCGCGGAGGTCGCGGCGGCGATGAGGGTGCGCGACCGCTTCGGGTCCACGCCCGCGCGGTGCCACTCCCACGACGGGATGAGCCGCCACCGCTCCGGCGCGGGCAGCACGCGCATGCCGACGGGCACGGGACCGGGCGCCGGCTCGCCGTGCGCGAGGATCAGCTGCCGCCACGCCCGCCTGGCTTCGAGCCCCGTGACCTTCTGCTCGAGCACCGCCGAGGCCATCGCCTCGAACACGTGGTTCGTGCGCATGAGGCGCAGGGCGGGGAGGCGTCGGCGGGCGTCGCGGAGGAGCGGGTGGGCGGAGACGTCGAGGTCGGACCAGTCGTCTCCCTCGCCGAGGAGCTCCGGCACGCCGTCGACGACCCACTCGGCGCCGGGGCCCCAGGCGCGCGCGTCGACGCCGCCGTCCGGGCGCGGATCCAGCCGGAGCGACGCGTTCCCGAGCGGCGTGCGGGCCGTGCGCCAGACGCCGACGCGACGGGAGCCGGGCGGGGCGGGATCCCAGCGGCAGGTCGGATCCACGACCCCGCGGAACAGGGGGCGCAGCACCAGCCGGAGGTCGACCTCGCGGTCGGGCAGGTACGTCGTGCGCGCGTCGGGGGCCGTCACCTCCGCGCCGCCCTGGTCCATCCCCTCAGGGTACGCACGGCCGCCGACCCTCCTCGGCCGCGGCGGGCGCGCGTAGCGTCTGCCGCATGACCGACACCACGAACGACCACCAGGACGACCGCGCGCGCGTCGCCGAGCTCGTGAAGAGCGCCCGCATCGCGCTCCTCACCACCGTCAACGCCCACGGGCAGCTCGTCAGCCGCCCGCTCGCCAGCCAGGAGCGCGACTTCGACGGCGACCTCTGGTTCTTCACGCAGGACCCGAGCGACAAGACCGCCGAGATCCGCGCCAACGACCAGGTGAACGTGTCGCTCCAGTCGGGCGACGGGTTCCTCTCCATCGCCGGCACCGCGGAGATCACGCGCGACCGCGCGCGCATCGACGAGCTGTGGTCCACCGGCGCCGAGGCGTGGTTCGAGAACGGGAAGGACGACCCGACGGTCGCGCTGATCCGCGTCCACGCCGACGCCGCCGAGTACTGGTACCAGGACACCCCGAAGCCGATCGCGCTCATCAAGTACGCCAAGGCCGCCATCACGGGCGAGCGCCCGAAGGACGTCGGGGAGCACGGCACCGTCGAGCTCTGACCGGCGCCGCCGCGCGCGACGACGGCCCGGGCCCCTGCGGGGTCCGGGCCGTCGTGCGTCCGGCGTCGTCGGTCGCGCTAGCCGGCGACCGCCTCCGGGACGCCGGCGGCGGTCCCGTCGACCACGAGGTCGGCCCGAGCGCGGGTCGCCTCGATCATCACGGCGTTCGCCCCGTCGACGTCGCGGGCCCACGCCTCGGCGGCGTCGGGGGCGCGCCCGCCCGCCGTGTGCCGCTCGACCAGGCGCGAGAACCGCGCGTCGGCGGGGGTCTCGCAGAACCACGCCTCGTCCAGCTCCGCGCGGAGCCGCGCCCACGGATCCTCGTCGACGAGCAGGTAGTTGCCCTCGAGCACGACGAGCCGGGCGGCGGGCTCCACCGCGATCGCCCCCGCCACGCCCTCGTCGACGGCGCGGTCGAACGACGGCGCGTAGACGACGTGGTCCGTCTCCGCGCGGATCCGCCGCACGAGCGCGAGCACGCCCCAGCCGTCGAAGGTGTCGATGGCGCCCTTGCGGTCGTGGCGCCCCAGCCGGTCGAGCGTGCCGTTCGCGAGGTGGAAGCCGTCCATGGGCACGTAGGCAGCGGTGCCCTCGCCCGCCAGCGCGTCGACGCGCGCCACGAGCGCCCGCGCGAGCGTCGTCTTGCCGGCGCCGGGGCTGCCCGCGATGGCGAGGATCGCGCGGCGGCCGTCCTGCGCGAGGCCGAGGGCACGGCGCGCGAGGGCGTCGAGGTCAGACGCCGGCACGGCTGCCCTCCAGCCCGGCGCGGAGGAAGTCGCCCGCGTGGCGGGCGAGGGCCGGCCCGTCGTCCCAGAGGTTCCGCCAGATGGCGAGGTCGTTGGACAGCGTCGGCGAGACGACGGCGGACGAGAACGACTCGAACGTGATGGCGCCGCGGTAGTCGATCTCCGCCAGGGCGTGGAAGAAGGTCGTGAAGTCGAGGTGCCCGCTGCCGAGGTAGCCCCGGTGGTTCTCGCCGATGTGGACGTAGCCGAGCCGGTCGCCGACGAGCCGCACGGGCCGGGCGAGGTCGTCCTCCTCGATGTTCATGTGATAAGTGTCCAGGTGGATGAGCACGTTGTCCGCCCCGATGTCGTCGGCGAGGCGCAGCGCGTCGGCGGCGGTGTTGATCACGTTGGTCTCGTAGCGGTTGCAGATCTCGAGCCCGAGCGTCATCCCGCGGCGTCCCGCGTCGGCGGCGAGGTCGGTGAGCACGCCGACGACGTTGTCCCGCCCCTTCGCCGAGAGGGGCGCGCCGTACTTCCCGAGGGCGCTGTACAGCGCGCCCGTGAAGTGCGTGCCGCCGAGCGCCTCGACCACGTCGAGGCTGTCGGCGAGGAGCTGCGCGCCGCGGGCGACGGTCTCCGGGTCCTCGCTCGACACGTCGGCGGAGAACGCGAGGCCGCGCGAGCACACGATGCCGAGCCCCGCCGCGTCGAGGGCCGCCTTCGCGTGAGCCGTGTCGAGGTTGACCACGTCGTGCAACGAGAGCTCGAGCAGGTCGAAGCCGGCCGCCTTCGTCTGCTCGACCGTGTAGGTGATCTCGTCCGGGGTCGTGCCGCCGGCGAAGACGAGGGCGTGCACTCCGAGTGCGTTGGTGGGCATGGTTCTCCTGCTTTCTGGGTGGATGGGATCAGGCGCGGGTCGCGGCGGATGCCACGGCGGCGGGCGGGACGGCGTCGAGCCGATCCGCGAGGAAGCGGTGGCCCGCGGTCGCGACGGCGACGGGGTCCGACCAGAGCTCGCGCCACAGCGCGATGTCGTCGGCCACGGCCGCGCCCTGGACGGCCGGCGAGAACGTCTCGACGGTGAGGGGCCCCGCGAACGAGGTCGCGCGGAGCGCCCCGAACAGGCCGTCCCAGTCGGTGCTGCCGGTGCCGAGCTCGCCGCGGTGGTTCTCCGAGGCGTGGACGTACGCGAGGCGGTCGCCGGCGTCGCGCACGGCGCTCGCGAGGTCGACCTCCTCCATGTGGGCGTGGAAGGCGTCGAGGTGCACGACGAGGTTCGTGGCGCCCACCTCCTCGACGAGCGCGACGGTCTGCGCCGCCGTGTTGAGGAGGTTGCTCTCGTAGCGATTCACGTACTCGAGGCCGACGACGATGCCGTCGGCCGCCGCGCGGGCCGCGACGTCGCGGAGCACGCGGACGACGTTGGCCCGCTCGGCCGGGCCTCCGCGGTGGGCGTTCTTGCGCATGGCCGAGTGCGTGACGCCGCCCACGTAGCCGGCCCCGATGCCGGCCGCGAAGCGCACGGCGCCGGCGAGCCGGGCCTCGCCGCGCGCCGAGACGGCGGGGTCCGCGGTGTGGATGTCGGAGTCCGCGTCGAGCGCGAGGGAGACGACCGCGTCGATCCCGTGCCCGTCGAGCAGCTCCGCCGTCCGTCGCGCGGAGGCCGAGCCGTCGTCGACCCCGGGCGCGGGGATCTCGACGAGGTCGTACCCGATGCCGGCGGCCGTCGCGATCACGCGCGTGGCGGACCGGTCGGTCCAGTCGGACGCGAGGAGGCCGGCGTGCACGCCGATCGGCGAGGTGCGCGCGGGCGACGAGCGGCGCATGCGGAGCGGCTCCCGCATCACGCGGCCTTCGCGCCGGTGATCAGCTCCACGAGCTCCGGTCCCGAGGTCTCGGCCGTGCGGCGCTCGGCGACCGCGAGGCCCGCGCGCATCACCCACACCTGGTCGCTGAGGCGCATCACCTGGTCGAAGTTGTGGCTGATGAGGAGCACGGCCACGCCGGAGTCGCGGAGCTTGAGGATGATCCTCTCCACGCGCGCGGTCTCCTGCACGCCGAGGGCCGCGGTCGGCTCGTCCATGATCACGATGCGGCTCCCCCAGCCCGCGGCGCGCGCGATCGCGACGGCCTGGCGCTGTCCGCCGGACAGGCGACGCACCCGGCTCGTGACGGGCGGCACGTTCACGGCGAGGTCGCCGAGGAGGTCCTGCGCGGTCTTCCGCATCTTGGCCCGGTCGAGGAAGCGGAGGCCCGGGATCCCCTTCACGAGCTCGCGGCCGAGGAAGAAGTTCTGCCACACCGTCAGGTCCTCGACGAGGGCGAGGGTCTGGTGGACCGTCTCGATGCCGCCGTCGCGGGCCTGCAGCGGCGTGCCGAAGGACACGGCCTCGCCCTCGAGCGTGATGGTGCCTGAGTCCGGCGGGTGGACGCCCGAGAGGCAGCGCACGAGCGTCGACTTGCCGGCGCCGTTGTCGCCGATGAGGGCGGTGATCTCGCCCCGGCGCATGCGCATGGTCGCGCCCTTGAGCGCGTGGACGCCGCCGAAGGACTTCGTGATGTCGCGGGCCTCGAGGAGGATGTCGTCGGTCATGGAGGGGCTCACTTCTTCTGGTAGCGCGTGATGAGGGCGGCGAGGACGACCACCAGGCCGACCGCGAGCGGCTGGTAGAACTGCGAGACGCCGAGCAGCGTCAGGCCGTTCGTGAGGGCGGTCAGGAGGAGGGCGCCGATGATCGGGCCGACGATCTTGGCCTTGCCGCCCGTGAGGCTCACGCCGCCGAGCACGACCGCAGCGATGGAGTTGAGCAGGTACTGCGTGTTGATGGCGGGCTCCGCGGCACCGACGCGCGCCACGAGGAGCAGCGCCGCGATGCCCGCGAGCCCCGCCGCGATGACGTAGACGGCGATGCGCACGCGTCCCGCCGCGATGCCGTTGGCGACGGCCGCCTCCTCGTCGCCGCCGACCGCCTGCACGTGGAGGCCGAAGCGCGTGCGGAACATGACGACCCAGGCGATGACGCCGATGACGGCCGCGAGGATGATCGGGTAGCCCACGATCCCGATGGACCCGGTGGTGAGGCGCAGCAGCTCGGTGCTCCCCACGGTGATGGGCTTGCCGTCGGAGGCGATGAGGGCGAGGCCCGTCGCGACCGAGAGCGTGCCCAGGGTCGCGATGAAGTCGGTGACCTTGCCCTTCGCGATGAGGACGCCGTTGATCACGCCGATCGCGCCGGCGAAGGCGAGGGCCGCGAGCGCCGATGGCCAGAATCCCCAACCCGCGCCCCAGCCGAGGCCGAACCCGACGGCGCCCACCGTCATGGTCGCGGAGATGGAGAGGTCGATGCCGCCCGTCGTGATGACGAAGGACTGCCCGATCGAGAGGATCACGAGGATCGCCGCGGCGACGAGCATCGCCTTGACGTTGCCGAGGCTGAGGAACGTCGGCGTGAGGAGGGAGAACACGATCACGAGGGCCACGAGCCCGATCGGGGCGGCGTTCTCGGCCCAGAAGCTGAGCTGGCGCAGCTGCGGGAGCCGGGCCGCCGGGGCGGTGTCGCTGCGCGGGGCGCGGGCGGGTGCGATGGTCATGCGGGTCTCCGTGGGGCTCGGCGGTGCGGGCGCGGCGCAGCGCGCCGGAAGGGGGATCGCCGCGCGGGGGCGGGCGACGGGGCGGGTGCGGCGCTCCCGCGGGAGCGCCGCACCGGGTCACTTCGCGGGGAGCAGCGAGGTGAGGGGGTTGTCGAACTCCTCGAACGGCTGCGGGAACGCGGCGATCGCGTCCGCTGCCTTGTCCGTCGTCACGAGCGCGGTCGGCGACTCGACGTCGGCGGGCAGGGTGCCGCCGGAGGTCGCGACCTCGCACGCCTGCAGGCCGAGCTGGCCGATGGCGAACGGGTACTGCGCGACGGTCGCGGTGAGGCCGCCGGCCTGCACGCTCTCGAGGGCGTCCTGGTTGCCGTCGACGCTCACGACCTGGATCTCGCCGGTGCGCCCGGCGTTCTCCACGGCCTTCACGATGCCGAGGCCCATGTCGTCGTTCGCCGCGAAGAAGGCGGCGACGTCGGGCTCGGCGGCGATGATGTCGGTCGCCTTGGTGAGCGCGACCTCGCGCTTCCAGTCGGCCGCGGCCTCCTGGACGACGTCGAGGTCGGAGCCGATCGCGGCCGTGAAGCCGTCGACGCGGGCGGCGCTCGTCACGTCTCCGGAGATCCCGCCGATGACCGCGACCTTCGCGCCCGCCGGCAGGGACCCCTTCAGGAAGTCGCCGGCCTTGCCGCCCGCGGCCTCGTTGTCGGTGCCGATGTAGGTCGCGACGTCGAGGCCCGCGGCCGAGACGGCGTCGGGGTCGAGCGGGCTGTCGATGTTGACGATGGTCTTCCCCGTCGCGGCGGCGAGCGCCTGGACGAGGTTGGTGCCGCTGATCGGGTTGACGATGAGGCAGCCGAGGTCCTGGCCGGCGAGCGCGGTCAGCTTGTCGGCCTGTCCCGTGGTGTCGCCGATGTCGGCGGCGGCCTGGATGGAGACGTCGACGCCGTCGGCGTCGGCCGTGTCCTGGATCCCGTCCTCCATCGCCTGGAAGAAGGGGTTGTCGAGGCCCTTGATGACGGCGGCGACCTTCGTGCTCGAGCTGCCGCCCGCGGCGCGGGCGTCGCCTGCGGTGCCGCCGGAGCAGGCGGTGAGGGACAGCGCGACGGCCGTCACCGGGACGAGGAGCGTGAGCGCCCGACGCGCCGACTTGGTGTGGGTCATCTTCATCCTTGGAGATATGGGGCACCACTGCGTGCCGGTAGATGCAAACTAGCGACCCTTTCGTATCAGCGCAACACGAAAGTCGACGGATCTCGTGGCGCGGACATCGGAAAGGCTACGATCGGGGCAACGAAGCGGGGGATCCGATGAAGCAGACCGAGCAGGCGGCGCACCTGGCCGACGTCCTCGCCCTGTTCCGCGAGCACGGCGAGCTGTCGCGCACCGCGGTCATGGAGCGGACGGGCCTCAGCAGGTCCACCGTGAACCAGCGCCTGGCGACGCTCGTCGAGCGCGGGCTGCTCATGCCGACGTCCGGCGGGGCCTCCACGGGCGGACGCCCGTCCACCGTCTTCGCCGTCAACCTCGACGGCCCCGTCCTCCTGACCGCGGACATCGGCGCGAGCGGCCTCATCGCCGCCGCCTGCGACCTGCGCGGCACGCCGCTCCGCCGGGAGACCATCGAGGTCGACGTGTGGGACGGCCCCGAGGCCGTACTCGCGCTCGTGGTGGCCGCGTTCCAGCGGCTCGTGTCGGACGGGCACGTCGTCGGCATCGGGATCGGCGTGCCCGGACCGGTCGAGTTCGCCGCCGGACGCGTGCGCAACCCCCCGATCATGACCGGCTGGGACGGCTTCGACATCGCCGGCTTCCTGCAAGGCTCCTTCCCCGACGCGCCCGTGGTGATCGAGAACGACGCCAACGCCCGGGCTCGCGCCGAGGCCCACCACCACGGCGCGGACGACCTCATCAGCCTCAAGCTCGGCACGGGGATCGGGTCGGGACTCGTCTTCAACGGGCAGACCATCCGCGGCGCGGTCGGCGCGGCGGGCGACGTCGGGCACACGCGCGCCGTGGCGGACGGCGTCGACACGTCCCCGCTCCCCTGCCGCTGCGGCAACTCCGGCTGCGTCGAGGCGTACGCGAGCGGCTGGGCGCTCGTGCGCGACCTGTCCGAGGCCGACCCGTCGATCCGCCACGTGGCCGACGTCACCGCGGGCGTCCTCCGGGGCGACATGCGGGCGACGCAGGCCGTGCGCCAGGCGGGCCGCATCCTCGGCGAGGCCGTGGCCGACCTCGTCAACATCCTGAACCCCCGCATGATCGTCATCTCCGGCCAGCTCGGTGAGTGCGGCGAGGTGCTCATGTCGGGCCTCCGGGAGCGCGTGTACCTCCGGACGCACCCGCTCGCGACCCGCGAGCTCGTCATCCGCACGTCGGACCTCGGCGACCGCGCGGGGATCATCGGCCTCGCGCTCACCACGGCGGACCAGGTGTTCAGCCGCGAGCGCCTCGACCGGTCACCCGCGGGACCGCTCCAAGCCGCGGCGGCGACGTGAGCGGGCCCGCGCCGGGACGGCCGCATCCGGGGACCGTGCCCCATGATGGACGTGTGCGCATCGGAATCCTCACCTCAGGCGGAGACTGCCCCGGACTCAACGCGGTCATCCGCGGGGCCGTGCTCAAGGGAACGACCATCCACAAGCAGGAGTTCGTGGGCTTCCGCGACGGCTGGCGGGGCGTCGTCGACGGCGACGTCATGCCGCTCGCGCGCCGCGACATCCAGGGCATCGGCAAGCAGGGCGGCACGATCCTCGGCACCAGCCGCACGAACCCGTTCGAGGGCGACGGCGGCGTGGAGCGGATCCAGGAGAACCTCGACCGCCTCGGCATCGACGCGATCCTCGCCATCGGCGGCGAGGGCACGCTCGCGGCCGCCAAGCGCCTCACCGACGCGGGGCTGAAGATCGTCGGCGTCCCCAAGACCGTCGACAACGACCTCGACGCCACCGACTACACGTTCGGCTTCGACACGGCGGTGCAGATCGCGACCGACGCCATGGACCGCCTCCGCACCACGGGCGACTCGCACAGCCGCTGCATGGTGGCCGAGGTGATGGGCCGCCACGTCGGCTGGATCGCGCTGCACTCGGGCATGGCCGCCGGCGCGCACGCGATCCTCATCCCCGAGCAGAAGACGAGCATGGACCAGATCGTCGGCTGGGTCCGCGCGGCCTACGACCGCGGGCGCGCCCCGCTCGTCGTCGTCGCGGAGGGCTTCGTGCCCGAGCACGCCTCCGACGCGCACGGCGAGCGCGGCCTGGACGCGTTCGGCCGCCCGCGGCTCGGCGGCATCGGCGAGCAGCTCGCGCCGATCATCGAGGAGCGCACGGGCATCGAGACCCGCGCGACGACCCTCGGCCACATCCAGCGCGGCGGCACCCCGTCGTCGTACGACCGCGTGCTCGCGACGCGACTCGGCCTCGCCGCCGTCGACAGCGTGCGCGACGGGCACTGGGGCCGCATGGTCGCGCTCCGCGGCACCGACATCGTGCACGTGGGCTTCGAGGAGGCGCTCGGCCGGCTCAAGACCGTGCCGCAGCAGCGCTACGACGAGGCCGCGATCCTCTTCGGCTGATCCCGGCCGACCCGTCGGCCGGGCACCCTCGCTCGCGTCGCCGATGCGCCCGGGCGTAGCGTGACGACATGACGTACCGCGCGCTCGTGGCCGAGCAGACCGTCGCCGACGACGGCACGAAGGGCATCGAGGTCGCCCTGCGCGACCTCCCCGACGAGCAGGCGACGGGCGGCGCCGACGGGCCCGGCGACGGCGAGGTCGTGCTCGACGTCCTCTACTCCAGCGTCAACTACAAGGACGGCATGCTGCTCGGCGGCCGGCCGGGGATCGCGCGCACGAGCCCGCTGGTGGCGGGCATCGACGCGGTCGGCACGGTCGCGGCGAGCGGATCCGACGCCTTCTCCCCCGGCGATCTGGTCGTCCTCAACGGCGCCGGCCTCGGCGAGAGCCGCGACGGCGGGCTGGCCGAGCGCGTGCGCGTGCCCGCGGCGGCGCTGGTGC
>NZ_QWGT01000055.1 GCF_003576405.1 Clavibacter lycopersici | reverse complement strand
CCGATGCGGCCCATGCCGACGCCCGCCGCCTCGGCCAGCCCCGCGAGCGAGGCAGCGCCGTGCCGGGAGGCCGCGTGCACGACGATCGCGGCGCACGCCCGCGCATCCGCCAGCGCCTCGTGGTGCGAGAAGTCCTCGAAGCCCGCGGCCCGCGCCGCCACCGGCAGCCGGTACGAGTCGAGCGTGTAGGTGCGGCGTGCGACCTGGAGGCTGCAGAGGTAGGAGTACGGCGGCGGGATCAGCGCGGTGGCCTTGCACGCGCCCTGGATCACGCCCATGTCGAAGCGGGCGTTGTGGGCGACGAGGTGGTCGTCGCCCGCGAAGGCCATGAGGCGCGGCAGCTGGTCGGCCCAGCCGTCGGCGTCGGCCACGTCGTCCTCGACGATGCCGTGGATCCGCGTGTTCCAGACCGAGAAGGAGTCGTGCCCCGCGGGCGGCCGGATGAGCCAGGACGCGGTCTCGACCACGACGCCGTCGCGCACCTTGACGAGACCCACCGAGCAGGCGCTCGCCGACGAGTTGTTGGCGGTCTCGAAGTCGATCGCGGTGAAGTCCAACGGCATGGGTTCGAGTGTTCCACGCACGACCGACGCCGATCTCCGGAGGGCCCAGCCCGACCGCGGGCGGGGGAGGAGCCGACCCGCCCCGTACGATGGACTCCCGTGGCACTCACTATCGCGATCGTCGGTCTCCCCAACGTCGGCAAGTCGACGCTCTTCAACGCCCTGACCAAGAACCAGGTGCTCGCCGCGAACTACCCGTTCGCGACGATCGAGCCGAACGTGGGCGTGGTGAACCTGCCGGACCCGCGTCTCGAGGTGCTCGCCGGCCTCTTCGGCAGCGAGAAGATCCTCCCCGCGCCCGTCTCCTTCGTCGACATCGCGGGCATCGTCCGCGGTGCGAGCGAGGGCGAGGGCCTCGGCAACCAGTTCCTCGCGAACATCCGCGAGGCTGACGCCATCGCGCAGGTCGTCCGCGGCTTCGAGGACGAGGACGTCGTGCACGTCGACGGCCGCGTCGACGCCGCGAGCGACATGGAGACCATCAACACCGAGCTGATCCTCGCCGACCTGCAGACCCTCGAGCGCGCCGAGCCGCGCTACGAGAAGGAGCTGAAGACGAAGCGCATCGAGCCCGTCGTGCTCGAGACCGCGAAGGCCGCGCGCGAGTGGCTCGACTCGGGCAAGCCGCTGTCGGCGTCGAAGATCGACCTCGAGCCCGTCCGCGAGCTCGGCCTGCTGACGGCCAAGCCCTTCATCTACGTGTTCAACGTCGACGAGCAGGTGCTCGGCGACAAGGACAAGCTCGCGGAGCTCGCTGCCCTCGTGGCGCCCGCGCAGGCCGTGTTCCTCGACGCGAAGATCGAGTCGGAGCTCATCGAGCTCGACCCCGAGGACGCCGCCGAGATGCTCGCCAGCACCGGCCAGGAGGAGTCGGGCCTCGACCAGCTCGCCCGCATCGGCTTCGAGACCCTCGGCCTCCAGACCTACCTGACGGCGGGCCCCAAGGAGACGCGGGCCTGGACCATCGGCCGTGGCTGGAAGGCCCCGCAGGCGGCCGGCGTGATCCACACCGACTTCGAGAAGGGCTTCATCAAGGCCGAGGTCATCTCCTACGACGACCTGGTCGAGACGGGCTCCATCGCCGAGGCGCGCTCCAAGGGCAAGGCCCGCATCGAGGGCAAGGAGTACGTCATGCAGGACGGCGACGTGGTGGAGTTCCGGTTCAACAACTAGCGCCATCGGTGGCAGATGTTAAGTTCGATGCTTCTCGGGTAGCAAGGCGTTCGAGGAATCGTTTTTTAATTAAAGGCGATTCGAGCCCACATACTTGCCGCAGCGGTGAACTGGTCGAAGCTCAGTCGTATGTGACCGTTTTGTAGCCCTCTCTTCAAGGCTCCAATCTCAGAGATGTTTAAATTTACGAGATGTGACGGCACGAGCCGCGGCGCCGTTCGGTTAATCCACGGATATCTTGTCAGGTCCTCAGGGGCGCGGAGGTTTATCCATTCTGCATAATCCACGGGCTGGTATTCAGCCACGGAAGTGACTTCTAGGATCGCATAGCAATCGTAAGTACCCTTTGCGCAAATTACTACCAGGTCCCCAGGACGACAGGCTGGTCGTCCGTTGTCTGGGCTTGCGAACCAGGAGTCCTTTCTCCATCCCTCCAGAGCGGGGTCACCGTACTCGAGCTTCAACCATAGCTCCCGTGATCCATCTCGGGCGTCAATAAGCAATTGCTCCGCGAGTCGAAGCGCTGTCTCTCTCGTTGGTGCTTCTTGAGGATCATCGGGTACGCCCGTGAGGTGTCTTGCGCGGAGAGCGAGGTCGTCAAGCGTGGCGGCATCTACTCGCTGATGGGGTAAGGAAGAAATCCAGCTTCGGGCTTGAGTTGCGTGAGCCAAACTTAAACCGACGCCGAGTTCAGCATTTGCGTGGATGGCCTTACCCGTGCCACGACCAGTCAAGTTGGCTGAACCCAACATTGCTCTCGAGCCAACTATAAAGCATTTGGCGTGCAATCGCCGAACATCTTTGACGGTGACGCTTGCGTTTAACAATGTTCGGAGACCAGTCACGGACAGCGTGCCGTCGGCCACTGCCTTTTCATCGAGCGTTGTCACGACTGTCCAATTGTAGGGAGAGTGCTTTGCCGCGGCAGCGATAAAATCGCAAACCTCAGCCGTTAAATAAGGGCTCGTCAGCAGGACGTCGTCGTCTACGTTTTGGAAAGAGTGCGAGAGCCAGTCCCAGGCATTGGTGATGATGTCCTCGTGCGTCGTCATGAAAACGAAGCTATCGGATAAGACGCGTGAAACTAAAGAGTCAGAATGAGCGCCATCACCCCCAGTTTGGGGTTTCAGCGCTGGTCTCTGATGCGGCTGCGGCACCGCAGAAGACGCCACTCGTCGCTGGGCCCTGGATAGGCGTCATCGCAAGCCCGCATCTTGTCATCGGGCCTTTTGCGCAATTGTACAGACGTCTTGGAACGGAAAAGGCAATGTCTATTGTGTGCTTGCCGACGTCGAGTTCTTGCCCCTACCGGACCCCGAAGTGGGGGATGCGGACGACATGAAAACGTATAGGATTTAAGCAGACGTCGATCTGAGGTTCCTGTTCAAGTGATTAAAGCGTTTGGTGCGGCGTCGATCTTTCAATAAGTGATACTGGCATTTGTTGTGTTGCGTCGATTTACCTGGCGCAGTGGCCGAGTACTCGCAACAAGGCAAGCGACAAAGGGGTATACATGGTTACACAAGAACAAGCCTCAGGCATTTTGAAGGCTGGCGATGCCTTCTCCTTCAAGAATATTTCTGAACCTCATGCGCAGGCATTTAGTAAAGTGCCGGAAGTGCAAGTGGCTATTCAGGCTGCGCGTGAATCAGCTACCGCGGCGATTCGCATGGCATATACCATGAATGGTCTCCGCAAGGCAAGCAACGGGCGCGATCCGAGAGGCCGATTTACTGTCGAAGCACAGGATTGCTTGCGGTCGGCTCTTCAATTTAGCGGCGCGGGCCTTGACACTGCGCTCAAGAGATTAGTCGAAGAGGCGCTCCCGCTTCTCATTGATGTCGATGAAAACGTTCTTAAGAAGTTGCAAGAGTATTCCGAAAAGATGTTGAGCGACAATTCAGGTGGCGTAAATCCGAAGCAGCTTGTACAGCTGCTGCTGGGAGCGGGCTCTTCGCCGCGGGACATTATGCTCGGGCGCTATATCTACGACCTTCGGTCTAGTAGCGCGCAATCTGCAGATCGAGTTTCGGAATTAGCCGGGGCCTGTGGGGTGACCGACGGCGTTCTTCGCAAGCGAATCGCGTCAACAAAAAATAAGAACTCTTTACTCGAGCGAGCCTTTACTGCTCGCAACCAAGTGGCGCATGAACTGGATGTAACCAAGCCAAAAGAGGCTGCGAGGGCCTCGCTAGAAAGCATTCGGCGCTATCGAAATGTGGATGACATAGTAAAGATGTGCCAAGAGATGCTTGATGTAACGCAGGATATTGTCAATGATGTCATGAAGCGCATTAAAGTTTAATGGCCTTTCATGGGAAAAATTAGCATATAGTCATCAGGTGACGGTAGATAGTCGCATATTGCCGCTTCTATGCCTTCTCATTGCGAAGCAAATGAGTTATGCCCGGAGGCAAAGCGACGGTGGCGCTCGTGTGATTCATGTCGGTATGGCCTGTACGGGACTACACGGGGCAGGCTCCTGGCATCACTTTGTTCGAATAGTCCGTGACTGCATCTCCATTGCACGACGAAGGCGATCGACTTAGTTATGCGGCCGCATCCTAGATTTAGGAGAACTTCATGCCTTCTCGTGGGCTGATTACGTAGATCGTTATGGAAGGACGTCGTCTCAGCGTTCAGAATAGCGGCCAAGGGACTGCGGACTGCTGCCCCGCGGGCGCCGGGAACCGTGCCTCCGCACGCAATCGCGCGCACCGCTCCGCGAGCGCCGCGATCTCCTCAGCCGTCAGCAGCTCCGCCAGCTCCCGCCCCAGCTCCCCATCCAACCCCGCGAGCACCCGATCCACACCCTCGAGCTCTTCCGTCGTGAGCGGCTCCCCGACCCACCCCCACAGCACCGTCCGCAGCTTGTGGTCCTCGTGGAAGGTGAGGCCGTGGTCGACGCCGTAGCGGTGGCCGTCCGGCATGGCGAGGACGTGGAAGCCCTTGCGGTCGGCGTTGTTGACGATCACGTCGAAGACGGCCATGCGGCGCAGCGCCGGGGTGTCCTCGTGGATGAGGGCGACCGTGTTGCCCTCCTCGTCCTCGCCGCCGAGCACCGTGCGGTAGCCGGTCTCCGGGATCTCGGCCGCAGGGACCAGGTCGACGGCGTCCTGGTCCGGATCCTCGTCCTGCCAGAGCTGCACCATGCCCTCGCCGGCGGGGCCGTCACGGAGCCACGTGCGCGGGACGACGCCCCAGCCGAGCGCCTCGGAGACGAGGTAGGCGGCGACCTCGCGATGCGCGAGCACCGCGTCGGGGAAGTCCCACAGCGGGTTCTCGCCCGCGATCGGCTTGTAGACGACGACCGTGTCGCCGATGGTGCCGAGGAACGTCGCGTTCGACGCCGTCCTGATCCGGCCGGTGACCGTCAGCTCCGCGGTCACGAGGTCCGTCTCCGACATCAGCGGTCGGGGAAGGTGTGCTCGTGCCCGTCGGGGTCGATGGGGTAGCCGCACACCGCACAGATCGGCCGGCCGGCGCCCACGATCTCGTGGGTGCGCTTGGCGAACGCGCGAGCTGCGCCGACGGGCATCCGCACCACGAGCATCTCGGTGTCCTCGGGGTCGATCTCGGCCGCGAGGTCGAAGTCGTCGTCCGCGTCGTCGTCCGCCAGGGGGTACGCCTCGATGACGACCTGCGCCGTCGTCGGATCCCAGCCGAGGCCCATGGCGCCGGTGCGCCAGCGCTCGTCGACGTCCTCGAGCGGGTCGTTGTCGACGAGCTCCGGGGGCGTGCTGGTGGGGATGCTGAAGGGGTTGCCCTCGACGGTGACGAGCTGGTCGAGGATCTCGTCGATCTTCTCGGCGAGAAGCGCGGACTGCTGCTTCTCGAGGGCGATGGTCACCAGCTGCGGGCCGGAGCGCACCTGGAAGTAGAACGTGCGCGCGCCCGGGAGGCCGATGGTGCCGACCACGGCCCGGTCGGGCCAGTCGAATTCGAGGGCTCGTGTGGGCATGTCACCAGCCTAGGCGCACGTGGTCACGGGGTGCTGTGCCCTGCCCCGCCGCCGACCGGCGCATCGCCGGATCCGGGGACCTTCGCCAGCCACGAGAGGTCGCCCGCGTCGGTGTTGGTGGCGTGCACGGTGGGTCGGCCTGCGCCGTAGCGGACGATCGAGATCGACGCGGGGCCGACGTCGATGCGCTGGAAGAGGTCGAGGTGCATGCCGTACGCGTCGGCGAGGATCGACTTGATGACGTCGCCGTGGCTGACCGCGACCCACACGGCTCCCGGTCCGTGCTCGGCCTCGATGGCGGCGTCGTGGCGGCGGATCGCGGCGACCGCGCGCGCCTGCATCCCGGCCATGGACTCCCCGCCGGGGAAGACGACGGCGGACGGCTGCGACTGCACCGTCTTCCAGAGGTCCTCCTTCGCGAGGTCGCCGAGCGAGCGGCCCTGCCACTGGCCGTAGTCGCATTCGGTGAGGTCGGGGTCGACGGGCTGGGCGGGCTTCCCCGGCTGCCGCTCGAGGATCCGCTGCGCGGTCTCCCAGCAGCGCTGGAGCGGGCTGGAGACGACCGCGGCGAGCGGTACGGCTGCCAGTCGGTCGCCGGCGCGGTCGGCTTGGTCGCGCCCGATGTCGTCGAGGTCGACGCCGGGGGTGCGCCCGGCCAGGATCCCGGTCGCGTTCGCTGTGGTGCGTCCGTGCCGCACGAGGATCACTGTCGCCATCCATCGAGCCTACGACGGGGGATGGTCGGCCTCGACGCGGAGACTGCCCCCCCCCCCCGGCGTCGACGGGCACCACGCCCGACATCCGGGCCGGAGGTCGGTATATGACGCGTAGCGTCATTGACGCCCGCCGTTATACACTCTGCGCGTGATCAGATCGTTCGGCAGCAAGCAGACCGAGCGCATCTGGGATCAGCAGTACGTCAAGGGCGTCGATCGGATGGTCCAGCGGGCGACCTTGCGGAAGCTCGAGCTGGTCAACGCGGCGATGGACGTCGAGGACCTGCGCATCCCGCCGGGCAACCGGCTCGAGCGGCTGGTCGGGGATCGCCGCGGCCAGCACAGCATCCGGGTGAACGACCAGTGGCGGATCTGCTTCATCTGGCGAGAGGGAGGTGCGGAGGATGTCGAGCTCATCGACTACCACTGAGGGGGATCGGATCGACCCGATCCACCCGGGCGAGATCCTGATGGAGGACTTCATCGAGGCCTTCGGGATCACGCAGAACAAGCTCGCGGTGTCCATCGGCGTGCCGCCGCGGCGCATCAACGAGATCGTGCACGGCAAGCGCGGCATCACAGCGGACACGGCCATCCGGCTCGCGCGGTACTTCGGCACCTCGGACGAGCTGTGGATGAACCTGCAGAGCAACTACGAACTGCGGCTCGAGCGGCGGGCGCTGCACGACCGGATCGAGGCGATCGTCCCGCTGCGCGTCGCCTGACCCGAGCCCGTCGCGAGTCTGCGACCCCGCCTCACGCGCTCCCGTCGGCCCGCACCGGCTCGGGCGTCGTGGCCGCGGCGTCCGCATCGACCGGCGCCACCGGATCCACCGACCCGCCCCGCGCCCTCGTCACCACGTACAGCACCAGCACGACCGCCCATGCGACCAGGCTCAGCACGAGCTGCGGGCGGATCTCGGGATCCAGCGCCATCTGCGCGAGCACGGCGAGGATGCCGACGACCGTGAGGATCGAGAGGCCCGGGAACAGCCACATCTTGACCGGAAGGTCGGCCGAGCCGGTGCGGCGGCGGAGGACGATCTGCGAGATCGAGATCAGCAGGTAGACGAACAGGATGATCGCGCCGGACGAGTTGAGCAGGAACAGGAAGACGGTGTCGGGGGAGACGGCCGCCGCGATCACGCAGAGGAAGCCGACCACCGACGACAGCAGGATCGCGGCGCGCGGCACGCCCCGCGAGGTCACCTGCACCAGCCGCGCGGGCGCCTCCCGCCTGGCCGCGAGCACGAAGAGCATCCGGCTCGCCGTGTAGAGGCCGGAGTTGAGGCACGAGAGCACGGCGGTGAGGACGACGGCGTTCATCACGTCGCCCGCGAACGGGATCCCCATGCGGTCGAACGCGCTCACGAATGGGCTGGCGCCGAGCTCCGTGGAGTCCCAGGGGAGGATCACCGCGAGCAGGAACAGGGATCCGACGAAGAACAGCGCCACGCGGAGGATCACGGAGTTGGTCGCCTTCCGGATGGCTCGTGCGGGATCCTTCGACTCGGCGGCCGCGATGGTGGCGATCTCCGCGCCGACCATGGAGAAGATCACCACGACGACCGAGGAGAAGATCGCGCCGACGCCGTTCGGGAAGAAGCCGCCGTTCGCGACGAGGTTCGAGAAGTCGAGCGAGCGGCCCGGCCAGATCCCGAGCACGTAGAGGCTGCCGACGCCGAGGAACAGGATGATCGCGGCCACCTTGATCCCCGCGAACCAGTACTCGAACTCGCCGAACGCGCCGACGGAGATGAGGTTGGTGGCGGTCATCAGCGCCATGAGGCCGAGCGAGAGCAGCCAGAGCGGCGCATCGAACCAGTAGGTGAGCGCCTTCGCTCCGGCGACCGCCTCGAATCCCACGACGATGACCCAGAAGTACCAGTAGAGCCAGCCCATCGAGAAGCCGGCCCAGCCGCCGAGGGCGTGCCGCGCGTAGTCGGCGAACGAGCCGGTGCTCGGATTCGCGGTGGCCATCTCGCCGAGCATCCGCATCACCAGGATGATCAGCACGCCGGAGATCGCGTAGGTGAGGAACGCGCCGGGGCCTGCGCCGTTGATCACCACCCCCGACCCCACGAACAGCCCGGCGCCGATGACGCCGCCGATCGCGATCATGGTGAGCTGCCTCTGCGTGAGGCTCTTGTGCAGCTGGGGTGCGGATGCCATGTGGATGCCTCCGAGCGGGTCGGCGTTCTCCTGCGGGGATCCTCCCGGCGGGTCCGAGATGCGGCGGGCCGGGAGGTGCTGAGCACGATACGCACGGCACGAGCCCGCTCACGAAGAGTTCACATGGGCTTTACATTCGGGCGGCGCCCGTCGGTGCGACCCGGGGAGGACGCCCGATCGAGCCCGACCCCCTAGCTCGGACGCGCTACGCCCGCCCGCGCACCGTCGGCCGGCAGATCAGCACCGGGCACGGCGCCGAGTGCTGCACGCGGCTGGCGGTGCTGCCCAGCAGGATCGTCGCGGTGAGCCCCCGGCTGCCGGCGGCCATGGAGATGAGGCCGGCGGAGAGCTCCTCGGCGGCGCGGATGATCTCCGTCGCCGGGGATCCGCTGCGCACGTCGCGGTGGATGGTCGGGCCCCAGCCGTCGAAGACCGCGGCGACCACGCCGACGGCCACCTCAGCGTCCTTCCGGTAGCTCAGCTCGGTCTGCGCGGGCGCGTGGTGCGGGCCGAGCTCGTTGGCGAACGGGGCCGCCGCGTAGGGGCTCACGACCGCGAGCACGGTGACCTCGGTGATCTCTCGCGAGTCCGCGATGACCTGGAACTGGCGGGCCGCCTGCAGCGACGCCTGCGACCCGTCGGTGGTGACGATGACGTGCATGATCAGACCTCCCTGTCCGTGGGGCCGGCCGCGGCCACGCCGGCGGCGGCCTCGAGGTCCGGCTTCTTCTGCCCGAAGGTGCGCTGGAACAGGTACAGCACGAGCCCCAGCGCGAGGAGCCCGCCGACCCAGATCAGCGCGGCCGGGTCGTCGACGAGCGTGTAGATCAGCACGGCGACGTTGCCGATGATGCCGACGATGAGCAGCGGCGTGTTCGCGCGGTACGTGTCGTCGGTCTCGTCGTGCCCGCGGAGCTTCAGGCACGCGACGATCACGAGCGCGTAGATGAAGAGGAGGAACACGACGGTGATGGTGGCGAGGCGGTCGACGATGTCGAGCCGGTCGGCCTCCGGGATGCCGGACTGGCTGGAGCGGATCGCCGCGCCGATGATCAGCAGCGACGCCACCACCGCGCCGCCGAAGATCAGCGCCACGTACGGGCTGCGGCGGGCCGGGTGCACCTTGGCGAAGATCGCCGGGACGACGTTCTCGCGGGCCATGCCGAACAGGATCCGGGACTGGGCCACCACGGTCACGAGCGCCGTGTTGCTGATCGCGACCATGGCGATGAGGCCGAAGATCACGAGCATCACGGCCGCGGGGATGAAGAAGAGGTCCGCGCGGACGACCTCGAGGAGGGTGTTGCCGGCCAGCGCGTCGATCGGCACGGCGAGGGCCGCGGCCATCGAGACGAGCACGTAGACGACGCCGGCGGTCAGCATGCCGCCGATGAGCGCGCGGGGGAACGCGCGCGACGGGTCGATGGTCTCCTCCGCGACGTTCGCGGCGTTCTCGAACCCGGTCATGGCGAAGAAGGCCAGCGAGACGCCGGCGAGCACGGCCAGCACCGCGGATCCAACGCCGCCCTCGACCTGGAACTGCAGCAGCACGGCCGGGTCGCCGACGCCCTCGACCAGCGCGATCACGCCGATGGCGACGACGACGATGAGGCCGGTGATCTCGACGAACGTCATGACCACGTTCGCGACGACCGACTCGCTGATGCCGATGAGGTTGATGGCCGTGATCACGGCGACGAACGCGACCGCGATGCCGGTGGTGGCCCAGATGGCGGACTCGGGCAGGCCGATCAGGTCGCTGAGGTAGCGGACGAAGCCCGCGGCGAGGGATCCGACGGCGGCCATGTTGGCGCTGAGCATGCAGATGGTGATGAAGAAGGTGAGCACCGGGCTGCGGAACGCCTTGTTGATGTACAGCGAGGCGCCCGCGGCCTGCGGGTACTTGGTCACGAGCTCCGCGTAGGCGAGTCCCGTGATGGTCGCGATGGACACGCCGACGAGGAACGCCATCCAGAACGCGCCGCCCACGGCCGCGGCCACGAGGCCGACGAGCACGTAGATGCCGGATCCGAGGACGTCGCCGACCACGTAGAAGTACAGCTGCTTGACCGTGATGGAGCGCTTCAGCTCGGATCGCGGAGGTGCCGGGGCCTCGATGGGGTTCGCCATTTCCCCACCCTAGGGGCGTGATGGCGAGGGGTCGAGGGCGCGGGATCGCAAGAGGCGGCCTGGTAGTCCGAGGTCAGGCGCCGTCGGCGATGCGCCGCAGGACGCGCACGACGCGCTCCAGCTCGACGTCGTCGACGGCGGGCGCCGCCGCGGTGCACGCGGAGCGGATCCACTCGGTGCGCGCCCGGAGCACGCGCGCGAGCAGCTCGCGGCCCGCGGGCGCGACCACCAGGCGGAGGCCGTCGTCGTCGCGCTCCTCGGCGAGGATCCCCCGCTGCAGCAGCCCGCCCAGGCTCGGCACGAGGGCGGCGCGCGAGGTGCGTGTCCACGCCGAGAGCGACTGGCGGTCCACGCGGAAGTCCGTCGCGACGACACGCAGCAGCTGGATCTGCAGGCCCGTCAGCCCGTCCCAGACCTCGAGGGTCGCGCCGTCCATGAGGTCGAACACCTGCGTCATGGCGGTGATGGCCTGCTCGGGGGTGCTTCGGTCGGCCACGGTGCTCCTCTGCCGGAGCGGTGGGGAGCGGCCCGGGCGGGCCGCCTGCTCGTGGTCGAACGCTATCGGCGGCGATCGTGCCGGGTCCATGCGGGTCAGATGATCGTCAGGCTCGGGGGCGCCCGGTCATACTGGGTCCGGTGTCGCGATCGTCCCGCGGGCCCACGCCTACACGGGGAGGTCGTATGAGCGCAGCAGACGGCACAGGACGGGCGCGGGCATGACGCCGCGGATCCGGGCGCTCCTCCTCACCGGGATCATCACCGGCCTGACCATGGCGATCGTCGCGGCCGCGCGCCCCTGGGCCCGACCGGACGCACCCGACGACTGGGTCGTGCTCCGCTTCGAGGCGGGCGAGGCCGGGTCCGCGTACGAGGCGTTCGAGTCGCTGGCCGCCACGGAGAT
This sequence comes from Clavibacter lycopersici, assembly GCF_003576405.1. Classification (GTDB taxonomy): domain Bacteria; phylum Actinomycetota; class Actinomycetes; order Actinomycetales; family Microbacteriaceae; genus Clavibacter; species Clavibacter lycopersici. Next base: position 2,029 of record NZ_QWGT01000055.1, on the reverse strand, counting down.
CGCGGGCGACGACGCCCTGCAGCTGCTCGAGGCGGGCTGGATCGACGGCAACGAGTTCGGTGACGGCTCCTACGACGTCTACTTCGTGGGCCCGGACCGCCGCATCATGTGGGAGGTGCTCGAGCCGATCTTCGCCGGAGCGCCCGTGCCGTGGACGTCGGTCGAGCTCCGCCGCGGCCTCGAGGACGCCGCGCCCGTGGTGGTGCGGGCGGCGCGCTGAGGTCTGGAGGAGCTGGATCCCGCTGTCACTCCGTGGGAGCGCCCAGGTACCCGTCGATCGCAGCTTCGTACTCGGCTGCCTCCGACGGCTTCAGCTCCCCGGTCACGCGGATGATCGCATTGCCCCTCACGTAGTCGTACTCCGTGCCCAGCACGGTGGTGGAGCCCAGGATCTCCTGGATGTAGTCCATCCGCGCCTGGGCCGCAGCCGGATCACCCCAGATCTCGATCGAGGCGCCGCACTCGGCACCGAGTTCATCGCAGCTGACGCGTGAGTCGTAGAGGGTGGCAGCATCCGCGTAGCCGGTCGGTCGGCCGATGACGTTGTTGGGGTCGTTGTCCTCGGTGATCTGGACGATGTCGCCGCTGGTCGGAACGCCGGCCTTGATCGCCGACGCGATGGCGGAGGCCGACGCGTCCACGGGCTCGGGGGTCGGCGGGGGAGTGGGCGATGGCGAGCTGGAAGTCGGGGGCGTCGTGATGTCCGGGTCAGCGGGCGCGGCCGAGCAGCCGGCGAGGGACAGGGTGAGCATGAGCGCGATGGCGGACAGCGCGGATGCGGAGCGGGGCACGGATCCTCCTGGGTCTCACCGAGCGTAGGGATGCGAGGCGCGATGGTCACGCCCCCGTTCGGGCCGATGGTCGGAGGCGCATGCCGCGCACCGGTGTCGGCCGCCGCGCCTAGCGTCGGGGCATGACGTCGAGCGGATCCGCCCCGTGCCGGGCCGAGGGCTGCGCGGCGCCGGTCGAACCCGGCGCGCCCGTGCCGCTGTGCGCGGCGCACCTCGCGGCCGCCGCCGCGTGGGCGGAGCGGGAGCACGGCGTCGAGGACGTGCTGCCGTCGCCGTGCCCAACCTGCGGATCCCGCCTCGGCGTGCGCTACCCGTCGGGCTGGCTGTGCGCGGTGTGCGAGTGGCGACACGGCGACCACCCGGACGGCGAGCTCGCTGCGCCGCGCGTGGAGGTCGTCTACTACATCCGCTTCGGCGACCGGATGAAGATCGGCACGAGCGCGAACCCCCGGCAGCGGCTCGGCACGCTCCGGCACGACGAGCTGCTGGCGTTCGAGCGCGGCGGACGCGAGGTCGAGAGGGCGCGCCACGTGCAGTTCGCGCGGCAGCGGTTCGACCGCACCGAGTGGTTCGACCTCGACGCCCGGCTGCGGGAGCACGTGGTCGCGCTCGCCGCGGGGCAGCCGGACCCGTGGGAGCTCCTCGCCCGCTGGCGGAGCGAGGCGCTCGCGCTGCGGGTGAGCTGACGCCCGGGGCCCGCGCGCCTCATCCGGCGGCGGCCGACGGCGGCGCCTCGCGCAGGTACGCGTCCACGAGGAACGGGCCGCGGATCTCGCGCAGCCGGTCGAGGAGCTGATCCACCGTGCCGCGCGTGAGGCCCGACACGCAGAGGTCGTACGGGCCGAGGGGCGGCAGCTTGCCGGTGCGGATGCGGATGACCTCCCACCCCGCCGCCCGAAGCGCACGGTCCTTGCGCCGGTCCGCCTCCTCGCGGCGGCCCACGTGCTCCAGCCCGTGGCGGCCCGTGGAGTCGTACTCGATGGCGACGCGCAGCTCGGGCAGCAGGATGTCGGGCCACGCCTCGAGGTGCTCGAAGAACGGGCGGGCGAGCCGGACGGCGTTGAGGCCGGGCGTGTGATCGAGGCGCGCGGCCAGATCCTGCCGCAGGCGCTCCTCGACGGCGGACGCGGGCGGCGGCGCGCACGCGCTCGCGAACGGCTCGCCGACGGGGAGGTCGGGGGTCTTCGCGCAGACGGCGGGGGAGCGGCGCTGCCGGGGCGGCGGGGTGGAAAGAGTTA
>NZ_QWGT01000054.1 GCF_003576405.1 Clavibacter lycopersici | reverse complement strand
GGCCGGGCCCACGAGGTCGCCGGCGCGGACCATGCTCGCGCCGCCCGGCCGGCCTTCCGCGCGGGCGGAGCGCTCGGCGCGCGCCGCCGCGTCGGCCGCGTACCGCGCGCGCTGCTCCGCTGTCGCGCCGTCGGTGGGCACGACCACGAGGGCGAGGGTCACGTGCGCGGCCGCGGGATCCGGATGCGCGTCCCGGTAGGCGTCGATCAGCGCGCGCTGGTCCTTGCCGAAGCCGTCGCCGGATCCGCGCTCGGTCACGTCCGACGCCAGCAGCCGGAATCCGTGCGCTCCCGCCCAGGCTGCGGTGCGGAGCGTCGCCGCGCCGTAGCCGAGCCGGTCGGCGAGGTCGGGCGAATTCGGCTGCACGGTGTGGGTGAGGGCCTCGTCGTCCTCGGGATCCGCGTCGTGCTCGTCCGCGCCCGGCACGCGACCGCCGCTCACGAGGTCGCGGAACCGCAGCAGCCGCTCGCGGCCGGGCTCCTCGTGCTCGGCCGTCACGGGGTGGATCGCCCGATCGACGGCGGCGACGCGGCCCGGGTTGCCGACCGAGAGGCCGGGGTGGAGCCGCCCGCCGGAGAGGAGGTCGACGGTCGCGAGGTCCTCCGCGAGGCGGAGCGGGTTCTCGGCGCGGACGGGGATCGAGGCCGTGCCGAGCTGGATGCGGCGGGTGCGCTGGGAGGCCGCGGCGAGCATCGCGACGGGGGAGGAGACGCCGGGGCGGAGGTGGTCGGGGCGCAGCCACGCGGTGTCGAGGCCGAGCGCGTCGCCGAGCTCCACGAGCCGCAGCGCCTCCTCGAGGCCGGGCGCGGGATCCGACGGGTCGAAGGGGCCGGTGGTGAGGAAGCCGAGGCGCGTCAGCGGGGATCCGGGTGCGGGCATGGCACGAGGGTAGGCGGTGCGGGTGGACGGCCGCCGAGGCGCCGGGTCAGGCGGTCGCGGACGCGGACGCGGGCGCCCAGCCGAGCGCCGGGCCGAGCCGCTCGGCGATGTCGGTGAGGATCTGCTCGAGGTCCGCCTCCCCGAACGTGAAGGGCAGCGCGAACGCGACCTCGTCGACGGCCTGGAACCCGGCGTCGGCGTGCAGGGTCGCCGCGATCTGCTCGGACGTGCCCACGAGATCCGCTGCGAAGAGCATCCTCCGCGGCCCCATCGGCACGCCGACCCGATGCGCGCGGGAGGCGGCGTACGCCTCGTAGCGGGTGACCTGCTCGGGCGTCGCGCGGTCGGTGGGGATCACGACGAGGCCCTGCGAGACGCGGGCCTCGGCGCCGCGCGGGTGGGCGGCGCGGTAGGCGTCGACCTGCGCGCGCTGGTTCTCGGCGAAGTCGTTCCCGAGCTCGCCCTGGATCACGCTGGAGGTGAGGAGGTGGAAGCCGTTCTCCGCCGCCCAGACCGCGGAGCGCGTGCTGCCCGCGCCGTACCAGAGCCGGTCGACGAGGCCCGCGGACTGCGGCTGCACGGTGGACGCGAACTCCTCCTGGCCCTCGCGGCCCGCGCGGTCGTTGACGGCGTCGCCGCGGACGTGGTCGCGGAAGCGCAGCAGCCGGTCGTAGCCGAGCTCCTCCTGCTCGAGGGTGTCGGGGTAGATGGCGTCGCGGTACCGGTCGAACGACATCGGCGTGCCGGCGCTGAAGCCCGGCTGCAGGCGGCCGCCGGTGAGGAGGTCGACGGTCGCGAGGTCCTCGGCGAGCCGGAACGGGTTCTCCGCGCCGATCGGCGTGACGGCCGTGCCGAGCTGGATGCGGCTCGTGCGCTGCGATGCCGCGGCCATGACGGCGACGGGGGAGGAGATCCCGTGCTGGAGGTGCCGGTGCCGGAGCCACGCGCTGTCGTAGCCGAGCTGCTCGCCGCGCTCGATGACGCGGAGGGTGGTCTCGTGGCCGGCCGCGGGATCCGCCGGGTCGAAGGTGCCGATGGTGAGGAAGCCGAGGCGCTTGAGCGGGGTACCGGATGCGGGCATGCGACGAGGCTAGGTGCTGCGCCCGTGACGACGCGGTCAGGCGGGCCAGGAACCCGCCTGCTCACCCGCGATCTCCGTGAGTGCCGCCATGTGGCCGTCGAAGGCGCGCCGCCCCGCCTGCGTGAGCGCGAGCCAGGTGAGCTGGCGCCGGTCGGGCCGCCCCGCCGACGACGCCTTCCGCGACGACACGTAGCCGCTGTCCGCGAGCGACTTCAGGTGCTTGGAGAGGCTCGCGTCCGCGACGCCGAGGGTGTCGCGCAGCACGGTGAAGTCGATCTGGTCGACGCGGCGGAGGATCCCGCAGATGCGGAGGCGCACGGGCGCGTGGATCAGCTCGTCGAAGGCGGCCTCAGCCACGGCGGGCGATCTGGCGCACGGCCGCGCGGAACGCGAGCGTCGACAGCCACGTGACGAGGAGGAAGGCCGCGATCGCGGTGATCGCCACCGCCCAGCCGAGTCCCAGCGCGACGAGCCCGAGCGAGATGGAGAACAGGGCGAGGCAGACGAGGACCGCGGCCGCGACGAGGAGCCCCGCCCGCGCGCCGACCCGGCGGAACCGGATCCCCGTGCTGCGCCGGATGAGCACCAGCAGGATCACGGCCACCGCGACGGCGACCCACGATGTGGTGGGTGCCTCGTAGTCGGCCCCGGGGGACAGGGCGGCGGCCTGCGCCACCCAGGCGAGGGCGACGGCGCCGAATCCCGCGAGGTGCCAGCGCGGCTCCGGGATGCGGGAGGCGAGGGCCTCGCGGTCGGCCTGGACGTCGCGGAGGGCGGCGGTCGCGTCGGCTGCTCGATCGTTTTCCATGAGGGAAAGCTACATGTCGTTTTCCGTCAAGGCAAGTGATCTGCGCGACTCGGTCCTCAGGGGATCAGGACGATCGAGCCCGTCGTGCGCCTGGCCTCGAGGTCCTCGTGGGCGCGGCGGGCGTCCGCGAGCGGGTACGTGGCGCCGACGCGCACGTCGAGGGATCCGTCGAGCACGCCAGCGAAGAGCTCGCCCGCGCGCCAGCGCCGCTCCTCCGCGTCGAGCAGGAAGTGGGCGAGCGTGGGGCGCGTGACGGAGAGGGATCCGCCCGAGTTGAGCCGCTGCAGGTCGAACGGCGGCACCTGCCCGCTCGCGCCGCCGAACAGCACGAGGGTGCCGCGGATCCGCAGCGACGCGAGCGAGCCGTCGAACGTGTCGCGGCCCACGCCGTCGTAGACGACGTCGACGCCGCGGCCGCCCGTGAGCTCGCGGACCCGCACGGGCACGTCGTCGTAGCCGAGCACGTGCGCGGCGCCGGCCGCGCGCGAGAGGGACGCCTTCTCCTCGTTCGAGACGGTCGTGATCACCTCGACCCCGCGATCCACCAGCAGCTGCGTCAGCAGGAGGCCCACCCCACCCGCGCCCGCGTGCACGAGCGCGCGATCCCCGGGGCCGGCCGGGTAGGAGCTCGTCGCGAGGTAGTGCGCGGTGAGGCCCTGGAGCGGGAGCGCGGCGGCGGTCTCCATCGCCACGCCGTCCGGCACGGGCAGCAGGGTCTCCGCGCGGACGAGCGCGTGCTGCGCGTACGTGCCGGACGCCTCGGCCGTCGCGACGCGGTCGCCCACGTGGACGCCGCTCACGCCGTCGCCGACCGCCTCGATCACGCCCGCTGCCTCGGATCCGGGCACGTACGGGTGCGCCATCGGGTAGACGCCGCTGCGCCGGTACGTGTCGATGAAGTTGACGCCGGCTGCGTGCACGCGGATCCGCACCTCGCCGGGGCCGGGATCCGGCACGGGGCCGTCCGTCAGGGTCATGACCTCGGGGCCGCCGGGCCCCGCCACCTCGATGCGCGCGCTCATGGGTCCAGCCTGCAGGAATGCCGCCGCGACACGCGCGGTTGGGCTCCCATAGGCTCGAAGACGAGCAGGTGCGCGAGGCCCGGCCCCGCACCGACCCGGATCACGACGAAGGTGGAACCCATGGCAGGTCGCGTCTACGACGACATCACCCAGCTGGTCGGCGGCACGCCGCTCGTCCGGCTCAACCGCCTCACCGAGGGGCTCGACGCGACCGTCCTGGTGAAGCTCGAGTCGCACAACCCCGCATCCAGCGTGAAGGACCGCATCGGCGTCGCGATCATCGACGCGGCCGAGGCGTCGGGCCAGCTGAAGCCGGGCGGCACGATCGTCGAGGGCACGAGCGGCAACACGGGCATCGCGCTCGCGATGGTCGGCGCGGCGCGGGGGTACAAGGTCGTCCTCACGATGCCCGAGACCATGAGCCTCGAGCGCCGGCTGGTGCTGCGCGCGTACGGCGCCGAGATCGTGCTGACCCCCGGCCCCGAGGGGATGCGCGGCGCGGTCGATCGCGCGAAGCAGCTCGTGGCCGACACCCCCAACGCCATCTGGGCGCAGCAGTTCGCGAACGCCGCGAACCCGCAGAGGCACCGCGAGACCACGGCCGAGGAGGTCTGGGCGGACACCGACGGCGGCGTCGACGTGTTCATCGCGGGCGTCGGCACGGGCGGCACGATCACGGGCGTCGGCCAGGTGCTGAAGGAGCGGAAGCCCGGCGTCAAGATCGTCGCGGTCGAGCCGCTCGACTCGCCCATCCTCACCGGCGGCAAGCCCGGGCCGCACAAGATCCAGGGCATCGGCGCGAACTTCGTGCCCGAGATCCTCGACACCGAGATCTACGACGAGGTGGTCGACGTCTCCCTCGAGGACTCCATCCGCGTCTCCCGCGCGCTCGCGACCGACGAGGGGATCCTCTGCGGCATCTCGTCCGGATCCATCGTGTGGGCCGCGCTCGAGATCGCGAAGCGCCCCGAGAGCGCCGGCAAGACCATCGTCGCGATCGTGTGCGACTACGGCGAGCGGTACCTCTCCACCGTGCTGTTCGACGACCTGCGCGACTAGGCGTGGGGATCGTCGCCCGAGTCGTCGAGGACCTCCGTTCCGCTCGCGCCCACGACCCGGCCGCGCGCGGGTACCTGGAGATGGTGCTCGGCTACCCGGGGCTGCACGCCGTGTGGCTGCACCGGGTGTCGCACGCCCTCTGGCGCCGGCGTCTGCGATTGGCCGCGCGGCTGCTCGCGCAGGCGGGTCGGGCGCTGACCGGCGTGGAGATCCACCCGGGCGCGCGCATCGGGCGGCGGCTGTTCATCGACCACGGCATGGGCGTCGTCATCGGCGCGACGGCCGAGATCGGCGACGACGTGCTCATGTACCACGGCGTCACGCTGGGCGGGAAGAGCCTCGTGCACGGCAAGCGGCACCCGACGGTCGGCGACGGCGTCACCATCGGCGCGGGCGCGAAGCTGCTCGGGCCCATCGCGGTCGGCGCGGGCAGCGTCATCGGCGCGAACGCGGTGGTCGTGAAGGACGCGCCCGCGGGATCCGTGCTCACCGGCATCCCCGCGGTCGAGACCGGCAAGCGGACCGGCCGCGCGCCCGACGCGCACGTGGATCCCGCGTTCTTCGTCGACCCGGCGATCTACATCTGATGACCGCGGATCCTTCCGCGCCGGTCGAGGGCGCCGAGCCGACGCCGATCGTGGAGCTCTCGACGCACGGCGTGGGCCCCTGGCCGGGCGGACCCGACGCGTGGCCCGACGAGCCGCACCTGGATCCGGAGCTGCTGGAGCGCGGCGACACCCGCAACGTGATCGACCGGTACCGCTACTGGCGCATGGACGCGATCGTCGCCGACCTCGACCAGCGCCGGCACCCGTTCCACGTGGCCATCGAGAACTGGCAGCACGACATGAACATCGGGTCCATCGTGCGGAGCGCCAACGCGTTCGCCGCCGACACCGTGCACATCGTGGGCCGCCGCCGGTGGAACAAGCGCGGCGCGATGGTCACCGACCGGTACCAGCACGTCGTGCACCACGCCACCATCGCCGACCTCGTCGAGTGGGCGCGCGGCGAGGGGATGCCGATCATCGCGATCGACAACGTCGACGGATCCGTGCTGCTCGAGACCACGCGCCTCCCCGAGCGCTGCGTGCTCGTCTTCGGGCAGGAGGGCCCGGGCCTCAGCGGCGAGGCCGTGGCGGCGGCGGACATGACCGTCGCGATCTCGCAGTTCGGATCCACCCGCTCCATCAACGCGTCGGCGGCCGCCGCGGTCGTGATGCACGCGTGGATCACGCAGCACGTCGAGTTCGACTGATGCCCGGCCGGCCGCCTGGCAGGATGTCCCGGTGATGGACGATCGCGACCGCCGCCGACCCGACGTCACGACAGTGGAGGTCGTGGGCGGGCAGCCGCCGCTGACGATCGGGCTCGAGGCGCACGATCCCGGCTGGGCCGAGGCGTACGTCGTGCACCGGCGGCGGATCCTCGAGGCCGTGGGCGACGCGGCGCTCGCCGTCGAGCACATCGGGTCCACGTCGGTGCCGGGGCTCGCCGCGAAGCCCATCGTCGACATCGTGGTCGTGGTGGCGGACATCACGGCCGAGGAGGACCACGTCGAACGGCTCGTCGCCGCGGGCTACGAGCTGCGCGTCCGCGAGCCCGGGCACCGCCTCGTGCGCACGCCCGCGCGGGACGTCCACGTGCACGTGTACGAGGAGGGTGACCCCGCGGTGGAGGCGTACCTGCTGCTGCGGGACCGTCTCCGCGCGGACCCCGCCGACCGTGGCCTCTACGAGCGCACGAAGCGGGAGCTCATGACCCGGCGGTGGGAGTCCATGGACGCCTACGCGGACGCGAAGTCCGAGGTGATCGAGGGGATCCTCGCCCGGGCGCGGGCGGCGCGCTCGCCGAACGCGGCGGCCGGCGCGCGGGCTGCCAGGCTGGGCTCGGTGCGCGGATCCGCCCGCGGCCCAGACGGGAGACCCATGACCGCCGTGACCCTGATCCGCTCCGCCGTCCTCTCCGGGGTCGCCGAGTACGCGTACGCCGCGACCGCGCCCGCCGACGCGCGGCTCGTGTTCCTCGCGGGATCCTGCCCGCTCGACGCGGACGGCCGCACGGTCGGCGTCGGGGATCACGCCGCGCAGGCCGCGCGCTGCGTCGAGAACCTGCGCGTCGCGCTGGAGGCCGCTGGTGCGACCCTCGCGGACCTCGTCAGCACGCGGGTGCTCGTCGCGTCGAACCGGCAGGCCGATCTCGTGACCGCCTGGGAGGTCGTCCGCGACGCGCTCGCGCCGCACGATCCACCGAGCACGCTGCTCGGCGTCACCGTGCTCGGCTACGACGACCAGCTCGTCGAGGTGGAGGCGGTCGCGGCCGTCCGCGACTGAGCGCGGCCGGTCCGGGGAGCGGCGCGCTGCTGCACGGCGCCGGATCCGTCCGGCCTCAGTAGTCGCGTCCGGTGTCTCCCGGCGCTCCGGTCCCGATGCGGGTGAGGTGCACCCGGCGACCCAGGCGGATGAGCGGCCGGATCATCAGCTGGATGCTGCCGAGGAGGAACAGCCACGTCCCCGCCGTGGTGGTCGACTCGGAGAAGAAGAGGATGCTGCCCGCCACGAACCACGCGGCGACCATGACGTCGTTGACGATGCTCGCCACCTCGTACTTGTGGCGGATGACGAGCTCCTCGTCCCCGATCGTGATGGTGACGGAGCGGCTGCTCCCGGGATCCTCGCGCGGCGTCACAGCGCGGAGGTCCGCCACGCGTCCACCGCGGCGACGAGCTCCGCGCGGCGCTCGTCGGGGAGGAAGGCCGCCTCGAACGAGTTGCGGGCGAGCAGTGCCAGCGCATCGTCGTCGAAGGCGTGCGCTCGGCGCAGCTGCCGGAGGTTCTCGCCGAGGTAGCCGCCGAAGTAGGCCGGGTCGTCGCTGTTCACGGTCGCGAGCACGCCGCGGGCGAGCAGCTCCGGCAGGGCGTGCTCGTCGAGCGTCTCGTTCACGCCGAGGCGCACGTTGGAGAGCGGGCAGACGGTGAGGGGGATCCGCTCGGCGACGAGCCGGTCGACGAGCGCGGGATCCTCGAGGCAGCGCACCCCGTGATCGACCCGCTCCACGCGCAGCAGGTCGAGCGCCTCGTGGATGTAGGACGGCGGCCCCTCCTCGCCCGCGTGCGCGACGGCGTGCAGGCCGAGCTCGCGGGCGCGAGCGAAGACGTCGACGAACAGGGAGGGCGGGTAGCCGACCTCGGCGGAGTCGAGTCCCACCGCGAGCAGCTCGTGCGCGCGGCCGGCGACGGACTCGAGGGTCGCCATCGCCTCCTCCACCGGCCGGTCGCGCAGGAAGCTGAGGATCAGGCCGCCCGAGATGCCGTGGCGCACGCGCGCGTCGCGGAGCGCGTCGAGGAGGCCGTCGACCACGTCGTCGACCGGCACGCCGCGGGTCGTGTGCGCCTGCGGGTCGAACGACATCTCGACGTGCCGGATCCCGTCGGCCGCGGCCCGCTCGAGGTACGCGGCGGCGAGGTCGTGGAAGTCACGGCGGGTGCGGAGCGCGGCGGTGCACGCGTAGTAGAGGTCGAGGAACGACTGCAGGTCGGTGAAGGCGTAGCGCGAGCGGAGGTCCTCGATGCCCGCGTACGGCAGCTCGACGCCGTTGCGCTCGGCCAGCTCGAACACCAGCTCGGGCTCGAGGGTGCCCTCGACGTGCAGGTGCAGCTCGGCGGTGGGCGGGAGCGTGGAGATCATCCGTCCACGGTAACGGGCGGGCGCCGGGCGGCCGCCGGGTGCCGGACGCAGGGCCGCTGCGTCGCGGCCGCTCGTAGGCTCGGGGGATGGAGCCGTTCGAGATCACCGTCGACGGGGAGCGCTGGCACATCGCCGAGCGCATGCCGGCAGGCGCGACGCCGACCTACGACCTCACCTGGCTGAGCGGTCCGGGCGGCGGGCAGCGCGGGCTGACCGTCGGCGGTGGCCCGCTCACCCGGGAGCAGCTGATCCGCGAGGCGGCGGCGTACGCGGCCTCGGAGGGGTGAGGTCGCCCGCGCCATGTCGCCGTACCGTGTGACGGGAGCATGATGGCCCACGTGCGCGGGCCCGAGGGGATCATCGCGGCGCTCGCGGAGCGGATCGGCTGATGCGGTGCCTGACGGTGATCTCCTGCCTGCTGATCGGCGCGGGCATGGCGGCCGCGACGACAGCGGTCCTCGGCTACCTCTTCCGCTACTCGATGTTCGACGCCCTCCAGGGGCAGATCGACACGGCGATCTACCTGCGGATCACGGGGATGACCGCGTTCGAGAAGACGGCGATCGTCTGCGGCATCGCTGCCGTCCTCATCGGCGTCATCCTCGCCGTCACGCGCGCCGTCGCCGCGCGCCGGCCATCCGCCACCTGACGCCGGAGCCGCCGGCTGCGCGGGCCGTCTGCGAGCATTGCGGCATGGATCCCGACGCCGAGCCCGACCTCGTCCCCGAGCTGCTGGTCGGCGACCTCGCCGCGAGCCTCGCGTTCTGGCGCGACCTCTGCGGCTTCGCCGTGCTCTACGACCGCCCGGCCGAGGGGTTCGCGTACATCGCCCGCGGCGGCGCGCACCTCATGCTCGAGCAGGCGGGCATCATCCGGAACTGGGTGACGGGACCGCTCGAGCGGCCGTACGGGCGGGGGATCAACTTCCAGATCGCGGTCGACGACGCCGACGCGGTGGCCGACGCGGTCACGGGCGCCGGTGTCGCGCTGTTCCTCGAGCCGGAGACGACCTGGTACCGGATCGGCGAGGAGGAGACCGGCGTCCGCCAGTTCCTCGTGCAGGATCCCGACGGCTACCTCGTGCGGTTCCAATCGTCCATCGGGCGGCGGCCGGCGGAGGCCGAGCCCTCCTAGGCGGTCGGCTCTCCCGTCGGGCCCGAGGGCGCATCCTCGCCCACGCCGCTCGCGGGCTCGCCCTCCCAGGACTCGAGGGTCCAATCGCGGCCCGATCCCTCCAGGACCACGACGCCCGTGTTCTCCAGGGCGTGGTCGGCGACGAAGGCCGCGTCGAGGCCACGTGCGCGCAGCCCCGACCAGCAGCGGATGGCGGCGCCGTGGCTGACGAGCGCCACCGTGCCGTGCCCCGACTCCTCCGCCTCCGCGACGACGGCGTCGAACCGCGCCGCGAACTCGCGCCCCGTCTCCCCGCCCGCCAGGCGCAGCTCGTCCTCGCCGGCCACCCAGCGGATCATCGTCTCCAGGTACTCCGTCACCGCAGCGCGGTCGCCGCGCATCTCGAGCCCGCCCGCGGCGATCTCCCGGATGCCGGCGCGCTCGACGGGGGTGAGGCCGAGCGCCCGCGCGAGCGGTGCGGCCGTCTCGTGGGTGCGGAGCATGGTCGAGACGTGGACCGCGCCGATCGCCTCGCCCCGCAGGGTCTCCGGGAGCCGCGCCGCCTGGGTGCGCCCGAGGTCGGTGAGCCCCGGGCCGGGGATGCGGGTGTCGAGGACGCCCGCGACGTTGGAGCTGGTCTGGCCGTGGCGGATCAGGATCAGGCGCATCCGTCGACGGTATCGCGGAGCGGAGGCGGCGCCATCGGCGGCCACCGCGGACGGCGCCGAGGGGAACGGGACCGGGCTCTCCGTCATAGCGGGACCGGTGCCTAGGGCGTCTCGCCCGGGCCCTCGGGCGCCTGGATGGCGGCCTCCATGGCGCGCAGCCGCTTCAGCTCCGCCCACGGGTGGAAGCCGATCCAGGCGACGGACGCGATCGAGGCGCCCATGATCATCGACGGGATGTCCATGGCCTCGACGGTACCGACGCTCCTGGGGCGGTCGAGTCCGTCGTACGGCGGACGGGCGGGACCGATGCGGGATCGCCGCCGGCCCCGCGCGCCCATGTGCGGGCGGCCCGCTCGGGAGCGCGGGGCCGATACGGTGCGTGCATGACCGCCGATGCCGCCCGACCCCGTCTCCTCTACGTCAGCGACCTGGGCTACCAGGCCAAGGGCCGCCGGTACTGCGACGAGGACATCGACCTGTCCGGGCGCCTCGGCCGGGACTTCGACGTCGCGGTCTGCCACCCGTCGGCGGCCACCCGGCTCATGGACCGCTTCGACGTCGTCGTGGTCCGCAACAGCGGGCCGGTGATCCACGACTTGGCCGGGTACGAGGCGTTCCGGGCGGCGGCGCGGGCGGGCGGCGTCCCGGTCTTCACCGATCTCCGCGGCAAGGCCGACCAGGTGGGCAAGCAGTACCTGCTCGACCTGTTCGCCGCCGGCTATCCGGTCATCCCGACCGTCGCCGACCTCGCCGACCTCGGCCGGCTGCCGGCGGTCGACCGCTTCGTCGTGAAGCCGCGGTTCGGCGCCGACTCGGTGGGCTTGGCGTTCGTGACGCGCGAGGATCTCGCGACGCTCGACCTCGGGGGCCGTCTCCTGCAGCCCCGGATCGACTTCGTGCACGAGATCTCGTTCTACTTCGTGGATCGCACGCCGCAGTACGCGCTCCACGCCCCGGATCCCGCCGCGCGCTGGCGGCTCGAGCCGTACGCCGCCACCGGAGCCGACTGGGACTTCGCGCAGCGCTTCGTCGACTGGAACGACGTCGAGCACGGCATCCAGCGGGTGGACGCGTGCCGCACCCGGGAGGGCGATCTGCTGCTCGTCGAGCTGGAGGACCTCAACCCGTACCTCTCGCTCGACCTCGTGGACGAGGCCACGCGGGACGCCTTCATCGCGAGCATGGCCCGATCGCTGCACGCGCTGGTGCGGGGGGACTGACGCCGACGCGAGCGCCCGGGATGCGGAAGGGCCCCGCGGATCCGATGATCCGCGGGGCCCTTCTACGGGGAGTCGCTGCTTACGCGAACGTCTTCGCGTCGATGACGAAGCGGTAGCGCACGTCCGACTTGAGGACGCGCTCGTAGGCCTCGTTGATCTGCTCGGCCGAGATGAGCTCGGTCTCCGGCACGATGCCGTGCTCGGCGCAGAAGTCGAGCATCTCCTGCGTCTCGGCGATGCCGCCGATCATGGATCCGGCCCAGCTGCGGCGCGCGGGGATGAGCGCGAACGCGGGGATCTCGAGCGGCTCGGACGGGGCGCCGACGTTGACGAGCGTGCCGTCGATCGCGAGCAGGCCGATGTACTTGCTCATGTCGAGCTTCGCGGAGACCGTGTTGATGATCAGGTCGAACGAGCTCGCGAGCTCCTCGAAGGTCGACTCGTCGCTGGTCGCGAAGTAGCGGTCGGCGCCGAGACGCAGGCCGTCCTCCTTCTTGGAGAGCGTCTGCGACAGCACGGTGACCTCGGCGCCCATGGCGTGCGCGATCTTCACGGCCATGTGGCCGAGGCCGCCCATGCCGACGACGGCGACCTTGGTGCCGGGGCCCGCGTTCCAGTGGCGCAGCGGCGAGTAGGTGGTGATGCCGGCGCAGAGCAGCGGCGCGACCTTCTCGATGTCCAGGGACTCGGGGACGCGGAGCACGAAGTCCTCGTCGACGACGACGGCCTCGGAGTAGCCGCCCTGCGTGATGGTGCCGTCGGCCGGGTCGGTGCCGCCGTAGGTCTGGATGTTGCCCTTCAGGCAGTACTGCTCCTGGCCGGCCTTGCACTGCTCGCACTCCTTGCAGGAGTTGACCATGCAGCCGACGCCGACGAGGTCGCCGACCTCGTGCTTGGTGACGTCTGCGCCGACCTCGGTGACGCGGCCGACGATCTCGTGGCCCACGACCTGCGGGTACTGGATGGGGCCCCACTCGCCGCGGACGGTGTGGATGTCGGAGTGGCAGACGCCCGAGTAGGCGATGTCGATGGAGACGTCCTTCGGGCCGACGTCGCGGCGCTCGATGGTGGTCTTGACGATGGGATCGGTGGCGGACGTGGCCGCGTAGGCGTTGACGGTGCGCATGGTTCTCCTAGAGACGTCCGGTGGGGGAGGGGAGGGATCGGGTCGATCCGGCCGCGCCCTCTTCGGATGCGGTACCCCTCGACGCTACGCCCGTTCGGGGGGTGATCCGGACCGCCGCCGCCGGAAGCGGTCCCCGGCGGATAGCGTTGCCGGGTGCCCCCGACCTCCCCGCCCGGCCCGACGCGCACGAGATCCGGGGAGGTGACGGGGATCCGGGACGGTGACGTGATCCGGTACCTCGGCATTCCTTACGCGACGGCGGCCCGCGGCGAGCCGCCCGTGCCCGCGGCGGCCCGGATCGGATCCGACGGCGAGCCCGTCGTGCTGCGGGCGGTGACTCCGGCACCCGCGTGCCCGCAGCCGTCGTCGCGGATCCTCGACACCCTCATGCGCGGCGCCCTCGACGGCGTGGAGCGCTCGGAGGACTGCCAGGCCCTGTCGATCACGCTGCCCGCCGACCTCGCGCCCGGCGAGACGCTGCCCGTGATCGTGTGGTTCCACGGCGGCGGCTACACGACGGGCGCGGGCGACCTCGCGATCCACGATCCGCGCGCGCTCGTCGTGGAGCAGCGCGTGATCGTGGTCGCGGTGACCGCGCGGCTCGGGCTGCTCGGCTTCGGGGGCGGCGGATCCAGACGAGGCGCGCCTGGCGGGCCGCCCGCGAACCTCGGCCTCCTCGACCAGCTGGAGGCGCTGCGCTGGGTCCGCGACTCCATCGCGGCGTTCGGCGGCGACCCCGCGGCCGTCACCGCGATGGGCCAATCGGCGGGCGGCGACGCGATCCTGCACCTCATGATCAGCGACGGCGCCCGGGACCTGTTCCAGCGGGCGATCGTGCAGAGCCCGCCGGTGGGGATCACGGGCGGACGCGAGCGCATGTTCCGGGCGATGGCCCGCGTGACCCGCTCCCTCCCGGTCGACGCGCCGCTCGACGCGGTCATGCGCCGGCAGGCCAGGGCGGAGCGCGCGTCGTGGGCGTCCGGGATCCGCGCGGGCCTGCCCTGGGGACCGCGCTACGGCCACGCG
>NZ_QWGT01000053.1 GCF_003576405.1 Clavibacter lycopersici | reverse complement strand
AGGCGGCGCGGCGGCGCCGCATCCGCCCCCGCGCCCATGCTCGCGACCGCCGCGACCGGCGCCGGCCTCGACCCGGACGAGGAGTGGGCCGTCGAGATGAAGTGGGACGGCTACCGCGCGATCGCGGTCGTCGCCGACGGCCGGGCCACCATCACGAGCCGCAACGGCGTCGACCTCACGCCGGCGTTCCCCGAGCTCGCCGAGCTGCCCGACGCGCTGGACGTGGACGACGCGGTGCTCGACGGCGAGATCGTCGTGCTCGGATCCGGCGGCCGCCCCGACTTCGGCCTCCTGCAGACGCGCCTCGGCCTCACCGCCGAGAAGGACGTCGCGCGCGCCCGGAAGGCCGCGCCCGTGCACCTCATGCTCTTCGACGCGCTCGCGATCGGCGACCGCGTGCTCGTCGACCAGCCGTACCGGGAGCGCCGTGCCGCCCTCCTCGACGCCGTCCGGTCGCCGGGCCGCGGCCGGATCCAGGTCCCGCCCGCCTTCGACGGCGACCTCGACGGGGCGCTCGCCACCAGCCGCGAGCTCGGCCTCGAGGGCGTCGTCGCGAAGCGCGTCGACGCGCCCTACGAGTCCGGCCGCCGGTCGAGCGCGTGGGTGAAGATCAAGCACCACCGGGCGCAGGAGGTCGTGGTCGGCGGCTGGCGTCCCGGATCCGGCAGCCGCGCATCCGGCATCGGCTCCCTGCTCGTCGGCGTCCCCGGCCCCGACGGCCTCGAGTACGCGGGCCGCGTGGGCACGGGCTTCAGCGAGCGCGACCTCGCCGACGCCATGCGCCGGTTCCGTCCTCTGGCCCGGAAGACGAGCCCGTTCGCGGACGTGCCCGCGGCCGACGCCCGCGATGCGCACTGGATCACGCCGCGTCTCGTCGGCGAGGTCGAGTTCGCCGAGTGGACCGCGACGGGCCGCCTCCGCCAGGCCTCGTGGCGCGGCTGGCGGCACGACAAGTCGCCCGACGAGGTCGTGCGCGAGGGCTGACCGGCGCACGCCCGGAGGTGAGGCGGGCCTTCCCATGCACGTTATGACCGCAACGGCGCCCGGGCGCGCCCGCCCGATACGCTCGTGGCATGAAGTTCGCCCACCTGCTCGCCGACGACGGCGTGACCCCCCGACTGGCCGCGATCGTCTCCGAGGGCGAGGCGCTCTTCCTCGACGAGGTGCTCGACGACTCCCCGCGCGACCTGCAGGACCTGATCGAGCGCGGCGACGACGAGATGGCCCGCGTCCGCGCCACCGTCGAGCGCGCCGTCGCCAGCCGCACCAGCACCACTCCGGTCGACGGCCTCACGCACGCCTCCGCGGTGCTCCGCCCGCCGGCCGTCTACGCCGTGGGCCTCAACTACTCCGCGCACGCCGAGGAGCTCAACATCACGAGCGCCTCCGCCCCCACCGTCTTCGCGCTCTGGCCCAACTCGCTCTCGGGCCACGAGGGCACCACGAGCTGGCCGCGCTCGCTCAGCGAGGAGGTCGACTACGAGGTCGAGCTCGGCGTGATCATCGGCCGCGCCGCCCGCGACGTGTCCGAGGAGGACGCGCTCGACCACGTGTTCGGCTACACGGTCGTCAACGACATCACGGCGCGCAACCTGCAGTTCTCGGAGCAGCAGTGGAGCCGCTGCAAGAGCTTCGACGGCTTCTCCCCCACGGGTCCCGTCGTCGTCACGCGCGACGAGGTGCCGGATCCGCAGGACCTCCGCATCACCACGGTGCTCGACGGCGAGACGGTGCAGGACGGCCGCACGAGCGGCATGGTCCGCACGGTCGCCCGCCTCGTCTCGTACCTCTCCACCTCCTCCACGCTGCTGCCGGGCACGCTCATCTCCACGGGCACGACGAGCGGCGCCGGCTACTCGCGCGACCCGCAGATCTTCCTGAAGGACGGCAGCACGGTCACGGTCTCGGTCGAGGGCATCGGATCGCTCACGACGCACACGCGCATCCTCTGAGGCGACCCGGGCGGCCGCCGGCCCCGCGCGTAGGCTCGATCGCATGACCGACCAGCAGCAGGACCCGATCCACGACCACTCCATCCCGGAGGATGCCGACGTCTCGGCGCCCGACGCCGTGGATCCCGAGACGGACGAGCTGCACGACGCCACCGGCCGGAAGGCCGAGGAGGACGCGTAGCCGCTCCCGGCCGACGCACGTCCCCCGCGTCTAGGCTCGACGCATGATCAACCGACTCCTCTTCCTCGCCGGCATCGGCACCGGCTACGTCCTCGGAGCGCGCGCCGGGCGCAAGCGCTACGAGGGGATCGCCCGCACCTCGCGCACCGTCTGGTCGAGCGAGCCCGTCCAGCGCGGCGTCCGCGAGGCGCAGTCCGTGCTCGACGAGAAGGGCCCGGTCGTCGTCGAGCGCACGGTCGAGACCGCCCGCGAGGTCGCGGACTTCGTGGGCCACGCGATCCAGGGCGCCGCGGTCGCGGTCGGCCGAACGGCGCACACCGTGGGAGAGCGGATCGGCACCACCACGCAGGACGTCGCGGGCCGCGTCGGCACCACCACGCAGGACATCGCGGGCCGCGTCGGCGGCACCGCCAAGGACCTCGGCACCCGCACCGCCGACCAGACCAAGCACGTCGTCGACCGCGTCGGCCAGCAGGCCACCGAGGTCGGCCACCGCGTCGCCGAGACCGCGGAGGACGTGCGCGACCGCGTCGTCGAGACGGCCGAGGAGGCGCGCACGCGCGTCCAGGCCACGGCCGAGGACCTGCGCGAGCGCGGCGAGGAGGCCGGCCGACGCGCCGTCTTCACCGCGGCCGAGGCCCGCGACGAGGCGCTCGCCTCCTTCGACGACGAGGAGGAGACCGGGCCCGTCGCGATCCCCGAGGACGGCGCCGCCCGCGCGGGCGAGCAGGACGCCTCCGCCGACGGCACCGACGACGACGCGGACGAGGACCTCGACACGCTCGGCCCCGACGACCTCGGCGAGCCGTCGGACGCGGACGAGCAGCCGGCCGCCGAGACCACGAACACCGCACCCGCACCCGCGAAGCCGAAGGCCGCTGCGAAGAAGGCCGCGCCGAAGGCCACGGCGACCCCGAAGCCGGCCGACGCCCCGCACGTGCCGACGCCGGGCGACATCGCCGGTTCCGTGCACCGCGAGGAGCCGGCGCACGCCGCGCCCGCCGACGACGCCTCCGGCACCACCCCGGCCCGCACGTCCACCGACCCGGACGCCTGAGCCGCGCGCACCCCGCATCGACGACAGACAGCGCGCCGCAGCCCTCGGGCCGCGGCGCGCTGTCCTCGTACCGGGACGGGTCAGTCGGTCTGACCGCCCTCCTCGGCCGCGTGCGCCGCGAGCATCTCCGGCGTGATCACCGACATGGCGGCCGTCACGGGCTCGAGGCCCGAGAGGCGGTCGGGCGCGAGGATCTTCTCCACCTGCGTCCGCGTCATGAGCCCCGCCTCGACCACGAGGTCCGGGATCGACGCGCTCGTCATCAGCGCCGTCTTCGCGAGGCTCGAGGACGCCGCGTAGCCGATGTACGGCGTGAGCGCCGTGACGACGCCGACCGACGACTCCACCTGCGCCGCGAGCCGCTCCGTGTTGGCCGTGATCCCGTCGATGCAGTTCACCCGCAGCGTCTTCGCCGCGTTCCGCAGCCAGCTGAGCGACTGCAGCAGCGAGTGCGCGATGACCGGCTCGAACGCGTTGAGCTGGAGCTGCCCGCCCTCGGCCGCCATGGTCACGGTGACGTCGGCGCCCGCGATGGAGAACGCGACCTGGTTGACGACCTCGGGGATCACCGGGTTGACCTTGCCGGGCATGATGCTCGACCCCGCCTGCCGGGGCGGGAGGTTGATCTCGCCGAGCCCCGCCTGCGGCCCCGACGACAGCAGACGCAGGTCGTTGCAGATCTTCGACAGCTTGATGGCGGCGCGCTTGAGCGTCGAGGAGAGCGTCATGAACACGCCCGCGTCGCTCGTCGCCTCGATGAGGTCGCTCGCGGTCACGAGCGTGTAGCCCGTGATGGCGCTGAGGTGCCCGCGCACGGCCGCCGCGTAGTTCGGATCCGCCGTGATGCCCGTGCCGATCGCCGTCGCCCCGAGGTTGATCTCCGACAGCAGGGGCACGAGCTCGCCGAGCCGGGCGTGGTCCTCGCCGAGCGTGGTGGCGAAGCCGTGGAACTCCTGGCCGAGCGTCATGGGCACGGCGTCCTGCAGCTGCGTGCGCCCCACCTTGAGCACCTGCGAGAACTGCGCGCCCTTCGCGAGGAACGCCTTCCGCAGCAGCTCCAGCTCGTCGAGCGTCTGCAGCAGCGAGTGGATGAGCGCGACCTTGAGCGCGGTCGGGTACGTGTCGTTGGTCGACTGGCTGCGGTTCACGTCGTCGAGCGGGTGCATGTGCCGGTAGTCGCCGAGCGCATGGCCGGCCCTCTCGAGGGCGCGGTTCGCGATGACCTCGTTGGTGTTCATGTTGGTGCTCGTGCCGGCGCCGCCCTGGATCACGCCGACCACGAACTGGTCGTGCAGGCGCCCCTGGATGATCTCGGAGCAGACCTCGTCGATCTGCTTCGCCTTCCGCGCGTCCAGCACGCCGATCTGCACGTTGGCGCGGGCCGCGGCCTGCTTCACCTGCGCGAGCGCGACGACGAACTCCGGGTAGACGCTCAAGGGCCGCAGGCTGATGGGGAAGTTCTCGAGCGCGCGCGCCGTGTGGATCCCCCAGTAGGCGTCGGCGGGGACGTCGAGGCTCCCCAGGCTGTCGGTCTCGGTCCGGACGGGGTGGCCGTCCGGGGTCGGGATGCGGTCGTCGTTCGGGCTCACTGGTGTCATGGGAGGCTCCATCGTCTCGTCGCTCGTGGCATGAGGATCCCTCGACCCTACTAGCGGCCCCGTCCCCGCCCGAGGCCCGGCGGCGGCCCGGATAGGCTCGTCGGATGCGCCGCTTCCTCGGCATCGACCTCGCCTGGGCGGAGGGCTCGGCGACCCGCCAGGCCCGCGAGACGGGGCTCGCCTGCATCGACGCGTCGGGCCGCGTGCTCGACCTCACGACGGCCCGCGGGATCGACGCGGTCGTCGACTGGGTCGCCCGCTGGGAGGGGCCAGGAGCGGTCGCCGCGGTCGACGGGCCGCTCGTCGTCGCGAACGCCACGGGCAGCCGGCTCGCCGAGAAGGAGGTCGCGTCCCGCTACGGCCTCCTCGGGATCTCCGCCTACCCGTCGAACGCGGGCCGCCCGGCGCAGGGCGCGGTCGCGCTGCGGCGGAGGCTGGAGGACGCCGGCTGGGAGTACGACGACGGATCCGGCGACGTCCGCGACCCCGACGCCCGCACGATGCTCGAGTGCTACCCCTACACGACGCTCGTCGGCGCGCCCGAGCTCGGCTTCGCCGGACCCAAGCCGCGGTACAAGCGCCTCGCGCCGCTGCTCGCGACGGCGGACCGCCGGCCGCACCGGGCCGCCGAGTTCCGCCTGGTGCTGGAGGCGGTCGCGGGGCTGGCGCACGCCGATCCCCCGCTCGACGTGACGACGCACCCGCGCGCGGCCGCCCTCGTCGCCGACGGCCCCGCGATCGTCGAGCGGCAGCACAAGCACCTCGAGGACCTGCTCGACGGCCTGATCTGCGCGTGGACCGCCGCGTACTGGGCGCGGCACGGCGCCCAGCGCTCGCAGGTGCTGGGCGCCGCGGATCCGGTGCTCGACGAGCGCGGGCGCCGCGGCACGATCATCGCGCCGGCGAGGGCCCACCAGCGCGCGCCCGGGGATCCGCTCTTCGCACCCGAGGTGTGAGCGCGAGGGTCGCGGGTCAGCCCCGGCGCAGCCCGAAGCGCAGCTGGAGCACGAGGAGCAGGTTCTTCACGAGCGTGTCGCTCGGGATCTTCGACTCGCCCTCGGTGCGGTCCATGAACACGATCGCCACCTCGGTCGGCCGCTTCGCGTGCTTCAGCGCGCGCTGCTTCATCTCGATCTGGAAGCCGTAGCCCGTCGTCGTGATGGTGGACGGCGTGATCCGGCGCAGCAGCCCGGTCTCGTACAGGTTGAAGCCGCCCGTGTAGTCGGTGATCCGCGAGCCGAGGAACAGGCGCGTGTAGAGGTTGCCGCCCACGCTGAGGAACCGGCGCTTGAAGTCCCAGTCGGGCGTCGCCCCGCCGCGGATGTAGCGCGACGCGACCACGAGGTCGGCGCCGCCGCGCACGCGACGCAGCATCTCGGTGATGTAGGAGGGGTCGTGCGAGAGGTCGGCGTCCATCTGCAGGATGTGCGTGGGCGGCTGGTCGGCCCCGAGGAGCTTCTCGAAGGCCCAGATGTACGCGGCGCCGAGGCCGGCCTTCTCCGCGCGGGTCTCGACGCGCACGCGGAAGGTGCCGGTCTCCACGCTCGGCGCGAGCGACCGGGCGAGGTCTGCCGTGCCGTCGGGCGACGAGTCGTCCACGATCATCGCGGTGATCGTGAAGTCGGGGTTCTCCGCCGCCATGGTCGCGAGGCGGGGCAGCAGCTCCCCGACGTTCCGCGCCTCCTCGTAGGTGGGGATCACGATCGTGAGACTGCTCAAGCTGGTGGTTCCGTCTCCGAATCGGGGGATGACCCGGATCCGGGCCTCGTCGAGTCTAGCCAGCGACCGCCGATCCGACCGCGCGGGAGGGCCGCCGCCCGTTATCGGCTTGTTACACTTCTTCCGGCTCGGCGCCCAGACGCCGCGCGCACCGCCGAACCGACCGGCGACCGCCCGGGAGGATCAGCGTGACCAGACTCCTCGCCGACCGCCGCGTCCGCTTCCTCATCGCCGGGCTCCTCAACACGGGCCTCGACTTCGTGCTGCTCAACCTGCTGATCCTCGGCGCCCGCATGCCCGTGCTCGCCGCGAACCTGGTCTCGGTCACGGTCGGCATCACCATCTCCTACTTCCTCAACCACTTCTTCGTGTTCCGGCACGGCGAACCCGTCACGCTCGGGCGCTTCCTCCGCTTCTTCGCGGTCACGGGCTTCAGCTCGCTGCTCCTGCAGAGCGGCGTCATCTGGCTCTTCGAGCGCGGCTTCGACACGACGTTCGGCCGCTCGCTGCTGATGTTCGGCACGAGCGCGGAGCAGGAGTTCCTCGAGATCAACATCGCGAAGGCCACCGCGGTGCTCATCGGCCTCGTGTGGAACTTCACGCTGTACCGGCTCGTGGTGTTCAAGGCGCCGGCGGGATTGGACACCGACGACGCTCCCGCCGTCCGCGCGTCCGCCTCCGCCGACTGACCGATGCGCGCGCCGAGCCCGCCCGCGCGATCCCCTAGAGCAGCTTCCCGATCTCCGTCACGAGCTGCTGCACACCGAGCACCACGAACAGCAGCGCCGAGAGGCCCATCACCGTGTTGCTGAGCGGGCGGTTCCGCCAGGCGCGCGGCGTGCGGTCCGTGTTGAGCAGCACGAGCAGCGTGATCGCCAGGAACGGCATGAACAGGGCGCCGAGCACGCCGTACGCGATGATCAGGCCGATCGGCTGGTCGAGGAACAGCAGCGCCACGGGCGGCACGGTCAGCCAGAGGATGAACCCCTTGTAGTAGCTGCCGCCGAGGCGACGGCGCGGGTCCTCGACGTCGAGGCCGCGGACGGTCCCGAGGAAGTCGGCGAACATGAGCGAGACGCCGTTCCAGACGCCGAGGATCGAGGAGAACGACGTGGCGAAGAAGCCGAGCAGGAAGAACCAGGTCATGAAGGCGCCGTAGCGCTCGCCCAGCACGTCGGCGAGCTGGACCAGGCCGCCCTCGCCGTCGGCCAGCGCGATGTCGGCGGAGTACAGCAGCTCCGCGCCGACCACGAGCATGGAGAGCACGAAGACGCCGCTCATCACGTAGGCGACCGAGTTGTCGATGCGCATGACCTTCATCCAGCCGGGCGCCACCCAGCCCTTCTCGCGCAGCCAGTAGCCGTAGGCGGCGAGCGTGATGGTGCCGCCGACGCCCCCCGCGATGCTGAGGGCGACGACGAGGCCGCCCTCGGGGATCGTCGGCACGAGGCCCGTGAGGAGCGCGGGGACGTTCGGCACGGTGACGATCGCGGCGCCCACGACGGTCACGAACATGAGCCCGACGAAGACGGCGATGATCCGCTCGAACGCCGAGTAGCGCCCGAACCAGACCACGATCGCGCCGACGAGGCCGCATCCGATGGCGAACACCTTGAGGTCTACGCCCGGGAAGAGCGCCGCGAGCGGCAGGGCCGACGAGCTCATCGCCGCGGCGCCGTAGACGAGGCCCCAGATGAGGATGTACGGACCGAAGTACCACGTGGTCCACCGGCCGACCGTGCGCCAGCCCTCGAAGATCGTCCTGCCCGTGGCGAGCGAGTACCGGCCGGCGCCCTCCACCAGGAAGATCTTGATGATGACGCCGAGGACCGCGGCCCACAGCAGCGCGTAGCCGAAGCGGGATCCGGCCACCAGGGTCGCGACGAGGTCGCCCGCCCCGATGCCGGTGGCGGCCACCACGAGGCCGGGGCCGACGATGCGCCAGCGCTTGGCCGACTCCTGGGGTTCGCGGACGTCGCCGCGGCTGTCGAGGTCGGTCATGTGCAGGCTCCCGTGCGTCATCGGATGGGGGTCCCGACCCACCTTACGCAGGGCTGGGCGCCGCGCGACCGTCGACGGCCGCGCGACGCCCGCAGATCAGACGCCCAGCAGCTGCTCGATGGGCCCGCGCGCGAAGAAGATCAGGAAGCCGGCGGAGACGACCCAGAGCAGCGGCGACACCTCGCGCACGCGACCCGAGAACGAGCGGACGAGCACCCAGGAGAGGAACCCGACGCCGATGCCGTTCGCGATCGAGTAGGTGAGCGGCATGACGAGCACCGTGAGGAACACGGGCAGCGCGACCGAGAAGTCGGTCCACACGATGTCGCGGATCTGCGACGCCATCAGCGTGCCGACGATGACGAGCGCGGCGGCCGCGACCTCGAGCGGCACGACCTGCGTGAGCGGCGTGAAGAACATCGCGAGCAGGAACAGCACGCCCGTGACGAGCGACGCGAGGCCCGTGCGGGCGCCCTCGCCGATGCCGGAGGCGGACTCGATGAAGACCGTGTTCGACGAGCTCGACGTGGCGCCGCCCGCGACCGCGCCGAAGCCCTCGACGACCAGCGCGCCCTTGAGGCGGGGGAAGTCGCCGCGCTCGTCGGAGAGGTCGGCCGCCTTGGCGAGGCCCGTCATGGTGCCCATGGCGTCGAAGAAGTTCGTGAAGACCAGCGTGAAGACGAGCATGAGGGCCGAGATGATCCCGATGCGGCCGAACGCGCCGAAGTCGAAGGCTCCGACCAGGCCGAGGTCGGGAAGCGCGACCGGGGTGCCGGGCAGCACGGGCGCGTTGAGGTTCCAGCCGGTGGCGCCCGAGGTGTTCGACGGGCCGATGCGGAAGACCTGCTCCACGACGATCGCGATGAGCGTGGTCGCGACGATGCCGATGAGGAGCGCGCCGGGCACCCGGCGGGCCATGAGCACGCCCATGATCACGAGGCCGAGGATGAAGACCACGGTCGGCAGCGACGCGATGGAACCGTCGATCCCGAGCGCGAGCGGCGACGCCGGCACGCCCGTGCCGCGCACGAAGCCGGAGTCGACGAAGCCGATGAACGCGATGAAGAGGCCGATGCCCACCGTGATGGCGGTCTTGAGCTCGCGCGGGACGGCCCGGAAGATCAGCGTGCGGAGGCCGGTGGTGGCGAGCAGCACGATCACGAGGCCGTTGATGACCACGAGGCCCATCGCCTCGGGCCAGGTGACCTCGCCGACCACGCTGACCGCGAGGAACGAGTTGATGCCGAGGCCCGCCGCGAACGCGAACGGGAGGCGCGCGACGAGGCCGAACAGGATCGTCATGACGCCCGCGGTGAGGGCCGTCGCGGCGCCGACCTGCGACGCCTGCAGCCAGTTGCCCTCCACGTCGAGCGTGGCCGCGTCCTGGCTGAAGCCGCCGAGGATCAGCGGGTTGAGCACCACGATGTACGCCATCGTCACGAAGGTGAGGACGCCGCCGCGGATCTCCCGCGCGTACGTGGATCCGCGCTTCGTGATCTCGAAGAACCGGTCGAGCGCGCCGCGCTCTCCGCGGGTCTCGGGGGCGGGGGACGACGTGCGCGCTTCGGTCATGGGCTTCTTCCGCGAGGGGTCGGGCGACGGGAGGGAGAGGAGCCGACGACCTTGTCGGGACGGGGTCGAGCCTAGGGGCGGGCGAGCGCCGGGCACCAGCCGCGGATCCGCGCGACCGCGGTCAGGAGTGCAGGGCGGGGACGATGAGGTAGACGCCGTAGAGCACGGCCATGCCGCTGAGGGCGAAGCAGACGTAGCCGCCCACGGTCGCGGCCTGCGGGCGGATCCCGGTGACCGAGACCTTGTCGCCCTCGTCGTCGTACTCGGTGCCCACGGCCAGCAGCCGCACCCCGAGGGAGAAGAGGGACACCACGACGACGGCGCCCACGAGGGCCGCCACGGCGACGACGAGGAACGCGCTCCAGTCGATCATGCGGCCTCCCTGGCCTTCCGGGCGGCCTTGGTGGCCTTGCGTCCGCGCACCGCGAATCCGGCGGCGTCGACCTCGACGATGGCGTTGCTCGCGTGCACGGCGTTCCGGCGCGAGCGCCAGAAGATCCAGACGATGACGGCCACGCCGACGACCGCGTCGATGACGAAGCCGACCGTGCCGGTGCTCGCGATGAGCGCGGCGACCGCGCCCACGATGGCGGCCGACGGCAGCGTCAGCAGCCAGCCGAGCGCGATCTTGCCGACCGTGTTCCAGCGCACGGACGCGCCGCGGCGCCCGAGGCCCGAGCCGATGACGGATCCGGACGCGACCTGCGTGGTCGAGAGCGCGAAGCCGAGGTGGCTGGACGCGAGGATCGTGGCCGCGGTCGAGGCCTCGGCGCTGAAGCCCTGCGCGGGCTTGACCTCGGTGAGGCCGGATCCCATCGTGCGGATGATCCGCCAGCCGCCCATGTAGGTGCCGAGCGCGATGGCGACGGCGCACACCGCGATGACCCAGAACTCGGGGCCGGAGCCCGCCGCCTGGAAGCCGCCCGCGATGAGCGTGAGGGTGATGATGCCCATGGTCTTCTGCGCGTCGTTGGTGCCGTGCGCGAGGGCCACGAGCGACGACGTGAAGATCTGGCCGTAGCGGAAGCCGCCGCGCTCGTTCGGCCCGCTCGAGCGGCGCGTGATCGAGTAGGCGAGCTTGGTGGTCGTGTACGCGATGAGGCCGGCGATCACGGGGGCGAGGAGCGCCGGGAGGATCACCTTCGAGAGCACCACGCCGAAGTCGACCGACCCGAGGCCCGCGCCGACGACGGCCGCGCCGATGAGGCCGCCGAACAGCGCGTGGCTCGAGCTCGACGGCAGGCCGCGGAGCCAGGTGACGAGGTTCCAGACGATGGCGCCCATGAGGCCCGCGAAGATCATGCTGGGCGTGATCTGCACGCCGCCGTCGCCCTCGCGGATGATGCCGCCGGAGACGGTCTTCGCGACCTCGGTGCTGAGGAACGCGCCCACGAGGTTGAGGACCGCGGCGATGGCGACGGCCACCCGCGGCTTCAGCGCACCCGTCGCGATGGGGGTGGCCATCGCGTTCGCCGTGTCGTGGAAGCCGTTGGTGAAGTCGAAGAACAGCGCCAGGGCGATGACCAGGACGACGATGAGGGTGAGATCCACTACCGGATCCCTCGAGCGGATGTCACAGTCGTCGATCCTAACGGCCTGCACACGGGCAGCTCGAACGGGCGTCCGGCGGATGTCGATCCGGTGAACATCTCGCGCCGGGCGCGGGGGCTCAGATGTGCGGGACGAAGTCGCGCCACGCGACGCGGCGGTCGGCGTGCGGGTCGTGCTCGACGCGGTCGACCACGTCGAAGACGAGCGTGGCGCGATCCCGCGACGGTCCCGCGGCGGACGGGACCGTGCCGGGCGCCTCGTCGTCGCCTCCCACGTAGGCCGGCCACGACTCGTCGACCGTGCCGTCCTGCGCGAAGCGGAGCCAGGCGATGCGCATCCGCTCCCCCGCTGCGACGAACGCGCGACGGCCGCCGAGGAGGGTCATGCCGCGGCCGAGCATGGTGTCCATCCGGTCGAAGAGGGCGAAGAGCTCGAGGCCGTGCGTGGCGTCGAGGCCCATGAGGCGCACGAGGCGCGGCGCGATGTCGAAGCGGTAGAAGTGCACGGGCGCGTAGCGGGCGTGGCGCTCGGCGACCTTGATCGACGGGAACCAGAACGCGTAGTCGCCGCCGAAGTCGAGGGCGGCGCGGCGCTTCGGGAGGCCGGGGTAGAGCGCAGCCAGCTCCGCGCGGTGCGCCTCGTCGGTCTTCGCGAACACGGCATCGATGCGCGGCGGCGTGGTCGCGAGGATGTCGAGGCGGCCGGTGAACAGGGATCCCTCGCGCTCGTTGGTGCCGATGATGAGCGGCACCCGGGCCGCGCGGCCGTGCTTGAACGCGTCGAGCGGGCGCTCGGGCAGCACGTCGCCGTCGATGACGGGGCTGAAGGTGATGGTGCCCGGCTCCTGGTCGGGCGTCCGCACCATCAGCTCGTTCGCCGCCGCGGCCAGCGTGGACGCGCTCGCGGTGGTGAGCAGCCGCACGGCCTCGGCGTCGTCGGGCGCGCGGCCCGCGCGGTCCGCGAGGAGGCCCACGAACTGCTCGGCCCATCGCGCCGTCTGCTCCGCGGGGTAGACGGCGTTCGTCGGCGAGCTCTGCGCGATGGCGCGGGCGAACAGGCCGTGCGCCGCGGGGACGGCCATGAGGGTCGTGACCGCGTTGCCGCCCGCGGACTCGCCGAAGACCGTGACGTTGTCGGGATCCCCGCCGAACGCGCGGATGTTCTCGTGCACCCAGCGGAGCGCCGCCACCTGGTCGCGGAGGCCGAGGTTCGACTCGATGGGGCGCTCGGGAGTGGAGTAGCGGCTGAAGTCGAGGTAGCCGAGGGCGCCCAGCCGGTAGTTGAAGCTGACGTAGACGACGCCGCCCTGGCGCACGAGGCCCTCGCCCTGCACGGGGTCCTCGCGCGAGGATCCGACGACGTAGGCGCCGCCGTGGATGAAGACCATCACGGGCCGCAGCTGCGACTCGCGGTTCACGCGCGCGGCGTCGGGGCTGAGCCCGGACGGCGCGATGACGTTGACGGTGAGGCAGTCCTCCCCCATCGGCGTGCCCTGCGGCGCGCCCATGAACGCGCCCGCGCTGACCTGCGGCGCGACCCGGCCGAAGTGCTGCGCGAACCGCGCGCCCTCCCATCCGACGACGGGCTGCGGCGCCCGGAAGCGCAGGTCGCCGCGGGGCGGGGCGGCGTACGGGATGCCGCGCCAGGCCTCGATCCCCCGCTCGCGCACACCGCGGACGGTGCCGCCCGTGACGCGGACGTCGAGCTCGGACGGGTCGTACGCCGGGGAGGGAACGTCGGCGTGGGGGGTCACCCGGTCGAGTTTACGGTCCGCCCTCACGCTCCCGGGACGGCGGTCGCGAGCAGGCGCTCGAGGGCCCGCTGCGCGCGCCAGAGGGCGGACTCGGTGCGCAGCCGCTCGGCCTCGTGCAGCACGCCGAGCGCGAAGGCGTCCTCGCCGCGGGCCGCGAGGCGCTTGGCCTCCTCGCGGAGGAGGCGCTGCATGGCGATGCCGTCGCGGTGCTCGCCGAGCTCGTCGTGCACCTCCTCGGCCGCGGTCGCGAGCCGCATCGTCTTCCGTCCGAGGACCGGCACGGTGCGCCCGCTGACCTCCTCCGCGGCGTAGCGGAGGCGCTTCGCGGCCTTGCGGACCTCGTGCAGCGCCTCGGTGCGCGCGGCCTCGCCGACGGCCTCCTGCGCGACCGCGGCCCG
>NZ_QWGT01000052.1 GCF_003576405.1 Clavibacter lycopersici | reverse complement strand
GGCGCGTCGGCCTCGTGACCGACGCGGCCGACGGATCCGGGGGAGCGGCGCCCGACGCGGCGCCCGAGGTCCCCGCGGCCCTGCGCCTGGCCGTCGACCGCTGGCTCCGCCACGTCGAGGTGGAGCGCGGCCTGTCCCGCAACACGATCCAGGCCTACCGCCGCGACCTCGCCCGGTACACGGCGCACCTCGCGGCCGAGGGCGTCGCGGATCCGGCCGGCGCCACCGCGGCGCACGTCGCCGGGTTCGCGCAGCGCCTCCGCGACCCCGAGCAAGGGGGCCTCACGGCGTCGTCGCTCGCGCGCATGCTGTCGAGCGTGCGGTCGTTCCACCGGTTCCTCGTGGAGGAGGGGATCGTCGAGGTCGACGTGTCCGCCGACCAGAAGCCGCCCAAGCTGCCGAGCCGCCTGCCGAAGGCCGTCTCCATCGAGACCATGGGTCGGATCCTCGACGCGACCGACGGCGACGAGCCGCTGCGTGTGCGCGACAAGGCCCTGCTCGAGCTGCTGTACGCCACGGGCGCCCGCGTCAGCGAGATCACGGCGCTCACGGTCGACGACGTGCTCGGCCCCGACGGCGCGGCCGACGAGCTGGTGCGCGTGCTCGGCAAGGGCGGCAAGCAGCGGATCGTGCCCGTCGGGTCCTTCGCGCGCCGCGCCGTGGACGCCTACCTCGTGCGCGTCCGCCCGATCCTCGCCGCGCGCGGCACCGCGACGCCCGCCCTCTTCCTGGGGCTGCGCGGCCACGCGCTCTCCCGGCAGAACGCGTGGCTCGTGATCAAGGCGGCCGCCGAGCGCGCCGGCGTGACCGAGGAGATCTCCCCGCACACGTTCCGGCACTCGTTCGCGACGCACCTCATCGCGGGCGGCGCCGACGTGCGCGTGGTGCAGGAGCTGCTCGGCCACTCGTCGGTGTCGACCACGCAGATCTACACGCGCGTGACCGTCGACACCCTGCGCGACGTCTACACGACCGCGCACCCGCGTGCCCGCCGGGCGTGAGCGACCCTCCCCGGTAGACTCGCAGGATCCGGCGGACCCCCGCGTCGGACGAGCGGCAGAGAGAGATCCACGTGACGCGCAAGCCAGATGTGACCGAGCTCCCGGGAATGGACGTCCCCGTGCTCGGACCCACCGGTCGGGAGCTGCGCGAGTTCGCCGAGCCCGAGCCCCTCCAGGGCCACGGACCGGCCAAGATCATCTCCCTCTGCAACCAGAAGGGCGGCGTCGGCAAGACGACCACCGCCATCAACCTGGGTGCATCGCTCGCCAGCTACGGCCGCCGCGTGCTCGCCGTCGACTTCGACCCGCAGGGCGCGCTGTCCGCGGGCCTCGGCGTGCAGACCCACGATGCCGTCACCATCTACGACCTGCTGCTCGGCACCGTGAAGGACCCGCGCGAGGCGATCCAGACCACGGGCTTCGAGGGCCTCGACGTGATCCCCGCGAACATCGACCTGTCGGCCGCGGAGGTGCACCTCGTCAACGAGGTCGCGCGCGAGCAGATCCTCGCGAGCGTGCTGCGGAAGGTGAGCGCCGACTACGACGTCATACTCATCGACTGCCAGCCGTCGCTCGGCCTCCTCACCGTCAACGCGCTCACGGCGAGCCACGGCGTCCTGATCCCGCTGGAGTGCGAGTTCTTCGCCCTCCGCGGCGTCGCGCTGCTGGTCGAGACCATCGAGAAGGTCAAGGACCGGCTGAACCCGGGGCTCGCGCTCGACGGGATCCTCGCGACCATGTACGACTCGCGCACGCTGCACTCCCGCGAGGTGCTGCAGCGCGTGGTCGAGGCGTTCGACGACAGCGTGCTCGAGACCGTGATCGGCCGGACGGTCAAGTTCCCGGACGCGTCGGTGGCGGGCAAGCCCATCATCCAGTTCGCGCCCGAGCACCCGGCCGCGCTCGCGTACCGCAAGGTGGCGCGGGAGCTCATCGCGCGTGGCGCCGTCGCGTAGGGGCGCACCCCTGGCCGAGCCGGAGCTCGCCGCCGACGCGGACGCCGCGGCCATCCGTGTGGACCCCGAGCGCGCGTTCCGCGTGAGCATCGGCAACTTCGAGGGCCCGTTCGACCTGCTGCTGTCGCTCATCGGCAGCCACGAGATGGACATCACCGAGGTGAGCCTCAGCCTCGTGACGAACGAGTTCATCGCGCACATCCGCGGGCTCGACGGGCCGGAGGACCTCGACGAGGCGAGCTCGTTCCTCGTGGTCGCGGCGACGCTCCTCGACCTCAAGCTCGTCGGGCTCCTGCCGCAGGGCGAGCTCGTGGACGCCGAGGACGTGGCGCTGCTCGAGGCCCGCGATCTGCTGTTCGCCCGGCTGCTGCAGTACCGCGCGTTCAAGCAGGCCGCATCGTGGTTCCAGGAGCGGCTCGCCGCCGAGTCCGGCCGCGCGTTCCGCGACGTGCCGCTCGAGGAGCGGTTCCGCGCGCAGGTGCCGGAGCTCGTGTGGACCACGTCGCCCGCCGACCTGGCGGCCATCGCCCTGCTCGCGCTCGCGCCGCGCGAGATCCCGACCGTGGGGCTCGACCACCTGCACGCGCCGCTCGTGAGCATCCGCGAGCAGGCGGCCGTCGTCGTCGCCCGGCTGCGGAGCGGGGCGCCGGTCACCTTCCGGGAGCTCGTCGCGGACGCGGGGATGACGGGCGTCGTGATCGCGCGCTTCCTCGCGGTGCTCGAGCTGTACCGGGTCGCCGCGATCGAGTTCGACCAGCCCGAGGCGCTCGGCGAGCTCACGCTCACCTGGACCGCGGAGAGCTGGACCGACGACGCGCTCGCGAGCCTGGGGGCCGGCTATGACAGCTGAGCCGGTGGATCCCACGGACGACGCCGCCGCGCCCGACGCCGCCGTGCCGCTCGACCTCGACCGCGCGCTCGAGGCGCTGCTCATGGTCGCCGACGAGCCGCAGAGCGTGACGACCCTCGCGACCGCGACCTCCACGCCGGTGAAGGAGGTGCGCCGCGCTATCCAGCGGCTCGTCGACGACTTCGACGGGAAGACCGGGGGAGTGCGCCGCGGCTTCGAGCTGCGCGAGGTCGGCGGCGGCTGGCGCGTGTACGTGCGGCCCGAGTACGACACCGTGATCCGCGACCACGTGCTCACGCAGAACCCCACGCGCCTCTCGCAGGCGGCCCTCGAGACGCTCGCGGTGATCGCGTACAAGCAGCCGATCAGCCGCAGCCAGGTCGCCGCGATCCGCGCCGTGAACGTCGACTCGGTGGTGCGGACGCTGCTCGCGCGTGGCCTCGTGACCGAGGCCTTCACCGACGGCGAGACCGGCGCGATCCATTACGGTACGACAGACCACCTGCTCACGCAGCTCGGCATCAACTCGCTCGACGAGCTCCCCCCGATCTCCCCGTTGCTCCCCGACGGGGCGGAAGGCTTCCATGACCCCCTCCACTGAGAACAGCCATGCCTGGAACCCGGACGAGCCCGTCGCGGGCGTCCGCCTGCAGAAGGTGATGGCCGCCGCCGGCGTCGCCAGCCGCCGCGTGTGCGAGGACATGATCGCCGCGGGCCGCGTGACCGTGAACGGCGAGGTCATCACCGAGCCCGGCCGGCGCATCGACCCCGAGGTGGACGAGGTCGCGGTCGACGACCAGGCCGTGCAGCTCGACACCTCCAAGCGCTACCTCATGCTCAACAAGCCCGTCGGCATCTACTCCTCGCTGCGTGACGAGCGCGGCCGCCCCGACCTCCGTGAGTTCACGGAGGAGTTCGAGGAGCGCCTGTTCAACGTCGGCCGCCTCGACGCGGAGACGAGCGGGCTGCTGATCCTCACCAACGACGGCGACCTCGCGCACGTGCTCGCGCACCCGTCGTTCGGGGTGCTGAAGACGTACATCGCGAAGGTCACGGGCCGTGTCACGCCGCAGACGATCCAGCGCCTCACGCAGGGCGTGGACCTCGAGGACGGGCTGATCCAGGCGGATCGCGCGCGGATCCTCTCGGGCGGCGGCGACCAGACGCTCGTGGAGATCACGCTGCACTCGGGCCGGAACCGCATCGTGCGCCGCATGCTCGACGAGGTCGGCCACCCGGTCGAGGAGCTCGTGCGCCGCCAGTTCGGGCCGCTGCACCTCGGATCCCTCGGCGTCGGCCGCGTGCGCGACCTCACCTCCGACGAGCTCGGCCAGCTCCTCACCATCTCGCGCGAGGCCCGCTCGCAGGCCGGACCCGCGACGCCGCAGGGCGCGGGCGCGGACGCCGAGGCGCAGGGGGACGTGGACCGCGAGGACGGCGAGTGAGCGAGGCCGCGGGCGCGGCCGCCGCGACCGACACGCGCGTGCAGGGGACCGTCCGCATCGTCGGCACGGGACTCCTCGGCACGAGCATCGCCCTCGGGCTGCGTGCGCGCGGGGTCGACGTGGTGCTGGCGGACGCGTCGCCGACCACGCTCCGCCTCGCCGCGGACATGGGCGCGGGGCGCATCGCCGACATCTCGCCCGCCCCCGACCGGCCGTCGCTCGTCGTGGTCTGCGTGCCGCCGGACGTGACCGCGCGCGTGGTGGCGGCCGAGCTCGCCGCGCATCCCGACGCCCTCGTCACCGACGTCGCGAGCGTGAAGGCCGCGCCGCTCGCGGAGCTCGCCGACATGGGCGCCGACCTCTCCCGCTACCTCGGCTCGCACCCGCTCGCCGGGCGCGAGCGCGGCGGTCCCGTCTCGGCGACGGGCGACCTCTTCCTCGGCCGGCCCTGGGTCATCGCGGGCCACGACGGCATCACGTACTCCGCCGGCGCGCCCGTCGAGCAGCTGATCCTCGACCTCGGCGCCGTGCCGATCGAGATGACCGCGGAGGAGCACGACGCCTCCGTGGCTCTCGTCTCGCACGTGCCGCAGGTGGTCGCGAGCCTCCTGGCGTCGCGGCTCGCCGACGGCGACGCGGCAGCGCTCGGCCTCTCCGGGCAGGGCCTCCGCGACACCACGCGCATCGCGTCGAGCGACGCGGCGCTGTGGGTGCAGATCCTCGGTGCCAACGCCTCCCGCATCGTGCCGATCCTGAAGGCGCTCCGCACCGACCTCGACGACGTGATCGAGGCGCTCGACGACGTCGACGCGCAGGGCGCACGGCTGCGGGTGGCCGAGCGGATCCACGCGGGCAACGCGGGCGTCGCGCGGATCCCCGGCAAGCACGGTCAGGACCGCCGCTTCGCCGCCATCACCGTGATGATCGACGACCGCCCCGGCCAGCTGGCCGCCCTCATCTCCGAGGTCGGCGCCGCCGACGTCAGCATCGAGGACCTGCGCCTCGAGCACTCGCAGGGGGCGCAGGTGGGTCTCGTCGAGATCGCCGTGCTGCCCGAGGCCCGTGACCGCCTGGTCGCGCGGCTGGAAGAACGGAACTGGAGGATCGCCGGATGACCGGACACGCTGTGAACGCACCCGACCCGCTCGAGGCCGACCCGCTGGAGGACGCCCTCCTCGTGGACGCCACGCTCAACCGCACGGTCGTCGCCGTCGACG
The DNA here is from genome assembly GCF_003576405.1 of Clavibacter lycopersici. Lineage (GTDB taxonomy): Bacteria > Actinomycetota > Actinomycetes > Actinomycetales > Microbacteriaceae > Clavibacter > Clavibacter lycopersici. Next base: position 8,597 of record NZ_QWGT01000052.1, on the reverse strand, counting down.
GCCCCGCGGGCAGCGGCAAGTCGAGCGTGAGCCGCGCCGCCGCGCGCGCCCTCGGCTTCGACTACCAGGACACGGGCGCCGCCTACCGCGCGCTCAGCTGGTTCGCGCTGGAGAGCGGCGTCGACACCGAGGATCCCGCGACCGTCACGAGCCTCATCGAGGGGTTCGACTACGACATCGCGATCGACCCGTCCGAGACGCGCGTCACCGTGCGCGGCACCGACGTCACCGAGGCGATCCGCGAGCCCCGCGTCTCCGCCGTCGTGAGCCGCGTGGCCCGCGTTCCCGAGGTGCGGCACTACATGGTGGAGCTGTTCCGCTCGCTCATGGCGTCGAGCGACAAGCCGGGCATCGTGGTCGAGGGCCGCGACATCACCACGGTCGTCGCGCCCGACGCCCAGGTGCGCATTCTGCTGACGGCCTCCCCGGAAGCTAGGATGAGCAGGCGTTCCGCGGAGACGTCGACCCAGTCGGCAGCCGCGGTCGGCGAATCACTCGCCTCCCGGGATCGGGCCGACTCGCAGGTCGTCGATTTCATGAACGCCGCAGATGGTGTGACCACCATCGACTCCACGGACATCGACTTCGACCAGACCGTCCAGGCGGTGGTCGAGCTCGTTCACGCACGAACAGATTGAGGCGCGGCCCGGCGACGGGCCGACACGCCAGAGGAATGACATGGCTGATCACGACGACGACTTCCCCGAGCTCGACAGCGGGCTCCACGAGCGCCTGTCGAGCATCGACGAGGAGCTCGCCGCCCAGCGCGCGCAGACGCTCCGCGCCGGGCTCGAGGACTACGACCTGGACGACGAGGACCTCGAGGTCCTCGAGTCCGCGACGGACGACCCCGACCAGGTCACGTACCTGCCGGCGCTGCCCGTGCTGGCGGTCGTCGGCCGCCCGAACGTCGGCAAGTCGGCGCTCATCAACCGCATCCTCGGCCGCCGCGAGGCCGTCGTCGAGGACACCCCCGGCGTCACGCGCGACCGGGTCTCCTACAAGGCCGAGTACGGCGGACGCTGGTTCACCCTGGTCGACACCGGCGGCTGGGAGCCCGACGCGAAGGGCATCAACGCGTCCGTGGCCATGCAGGCCGAGATCGCGATGGACCTCGCCGACGCCGTGCTCTTCGTCGTCGACGCGAACGTGGGCGCCACGAGCACGGACGAGCACGTCGTCCGCCTGCTCCGCAAGACCAAGAAGACGGTGATCCTCGCGGCCAACAAGGTCGACGACGCGCGCCAGGAGCCGAACGCCGCCTCGCTGTGGTCGCTCGGCCTCGGCGAGCCGCACCCCGTCTCCGCGCTGCACGGCCGCGGTGTGGCCGACCTCCTCGACCTCGTGCTCAAGACCCTGCCGCTCGTCTCCAAGGTCGCCAAGGAGGAGGTCGGCGGACCCCGCCGCGTCGCCATCCTCGGCCGCCCGAACGTCGGCAAGTCGAGCCTGCTCAACAAGGCAGCGGGCGAGGAGCGCGTGGTCGTCAACGAGCTCGCCGGCACCACGCGCGATCCGGTCGACGAGCAGGTCGAGATCGCCGGCAAGGTGTGGCGCTTCGTCGACACCGCCGGCATCCGCCGCCGCATGCACCTCGCCCAGGGCGCCGACTTCTACGCGTCGCTCCGCACGAGCGCCGCGCTGGAGAAGGCGGAGGTCGCGGTCGTCATGATCGACGTCTCCGAGGTCATCAGCGAGCAGGACATCCGCATCATCGAGCTGGTGCTCGAGTCGGGCCGCGCGCTCGTGCTGGCGTTCAACAAGTGGGACCTCCTCGACGACGAGCGCCGCCGCTACCTCGAGCGCGAGATCGAGACCGACCTCGCGCACGTGTCGTGGGCGCCGCGCGTCAACATCTCGGCGCGCACCGGCCGCCACATGGAGAAGCTCGTGCCGGCGCTCGAGACGGCGCTGGAGTCGTGGGACACCCGCATCGCGACGGGCAAGTTCAACGCGTTCCTCGCGGAGCTCACCGCCGCCCACCCGCACCCCGTGCGCGGCGGCAAGCAGCCGCGCATCCTGTTCGGCACGCAGGCCTCGAGCCGTCCGCCGACATTCGTGCTCTTCACGACCGGGTACCTCGACCCCCAGTACCGCCGCTACATCCAGCGTCGCCTGCGCGAGATCTACGGCTTCGAGGGCAGCCCGATCATCGTCAACATGCGCGTGCGGGAGAAGCGGAAGCGCTAGGCGGGCACAGCGCGGAAGCGCCAGCGCGTTCCCGCGGGCTCCGGCTCGCCGCACGACGGACGGCGTCGATCCCTACTCGGGGTCGGCGCCGTCCGTCGTTCCGCGGGCGTCGCGGATCACGTGTACCAGGTGGGCTCGGGGATATCGCCGAGCAGCACGTGCCGGCCGACCTCGCGCCGCTTGTAGGCGATCGGGTCGTGGAGGCTGTGGGTGCGGAGGTTCCGCCAGAACACGTCGAGCCCGACGGTCGAGGCGGTGGCGCGCGCACCCGTCAGCTCGAACACGCGCGTGCCGACCTCGAGCCCGTCCTCCACGATGCGCGCCTTCGCCGCAGCGACCCGCACGGCGACCTCGCCGCGCTTCCGCTCGGTCAGCTTCTCGCGCGGCGCGTGCAGCACGGCGCTGATCTCGGCGCCCACCCGATCCAGCAGCGCCTCCGACGCCCAGAGCTTCGACTGCAGCTGCCCGTAGCCCTCGAGCACGTACCACTCGTCGGTCGCGCGCTCCTTGTCGTCGCCGCCGTACGGCCAGGCGCGCGTGGTGCTGCGCGTGTACGCGGCGGCCGTCCCGAGCGCGCCCTCCGCGATCCCCTGGTAGAAGTTCGCGAACACCAGCTGGATCGCGGGCACGTTGAGCGTGCCGTAGACGAGAGGCTGGAACACCTTGTCGACGAACCCGGCGGCGTTCGTCCACGGCACCCGCACGTCGCGGATCTCGACCGAGCCCGACTCCGTGAGCCGCTGCCCGAGGCTGTCCCAGTCGTGGCCGAAGACGATGCCCGGCTGATCCGTCGGCACGATCGCGAACACGTGGGTGTCGGTGCCCTCGATCACGCCCTCGAGCACCGTGAGGTCGGAGACGACGCCGCCCGTGCTGAAGGACTTGCGGCCGGAGAAGATGAGGTCGTCGCCGTCCTCGCGGATGACGAGGTCGGAGTCGCGCGGGTTCACGGCGCCGCCGAAGAGGAGGTTCCCGGTCGTGGCGAACTTCTCCACGGCCTCGATCTGCGCGTCGGTCGCGACGAGGCGAGCCGCCCACGCCCAGAGGTAGTGGTAGCCGAGGAGCTGGCCGATGGATCCGTCGCCGCGGGCGACCGCGCGGATCACCTGGTACGCCGTCTCCCACGTCTGCCCGCCCCCGCCGTGCTCCGCGGGCCCGAGCAGCGTGACGAGGCCGGCGTGCTTGAGCAGCGCCACCTCCTGGTGCGGGCTCGCGCCGGCGCGGTCGCGCTCGACCTGGTCGACGGCGAGGATGTCGGCGACCTCTCGGGCGCGGGCGATCCACGCGGCGGGGGAGGAGGGGCGGGGAGCGCCCTTCCAGCGGTCGACGGGGGCGGCGCCGAGCGGTGCGGGGCGCGGGCGGTCGGCGTCCGCGTTCGCGGTGCCTCGTGCGGGTGCGGGGGAGCCGGATGCGGGTCGGGGCTCGCGGTCGATCAGGGTCATGTCCTGTCCTCTCGTGAAGGGGCACGACCGGTGCCGCGCCCTGCGGTGGGGCCACGGTAGGGGCGGGTCCGACGGGCTGGCGAGGGGTGTGACGCGGGGTTGCCTCGCGTGACGACGCGGGGCGTCACGCGGTGTCATGCAGGCACCCGTGCGGGCGGATGCGGCGGCGAGGTGAGGGGACGCTGCCATGTCCGCGGTGCGCGATCCGGTCCGTTCCCGGCCCGCGGACGGCGTCCCGTCGTACCCTGATCCGGGCGCATCCGACGCCCGCTCACGAGACACGGAGGATCGCACCGGTGGACCAGCTGCTCAGCCGTCTCGATCGGATCGCCGCCGGGCGCCAGGCGGGCCACGTCATCGCCGAGGACATGCGTGACCACCCGTTCACGGCGCGGGCGTTCCGCTGGATCCGGTGGATCCTCGTCGCCGAGACCGCCGTCGGCGCGACCGCGGTGGCCATCGCCCTGACCCTCGCCTCCGACGGCATCGCGATCGCCCCGGCCGTCTGGTTCCGCTCGTTCGTGGTGCTCGCGATGACCCTCACGCTCTACTACTTCGCCTGGCGCGCCTCGGCCGGCTACTGGTGGGCGTACTCGCGCCTGCGCCTGTTCAGCCAGATCTTCCCCATCGTGACCCTCGTCATCGCGGCGATCCCCGGCCTCTACCCGCTCTGGATGGTCATCGAGCAGATCGTCTTCTCGCTGCTGCTCATCGGCGTGGCCGACATCCTGCGGAGCGACCACATGCGCGACGCGTTCCCGAAGCCGGGGCGGGTGGCCGGCGGCTCCGCGGCGGGGTCGTCGTCGGCGCGGCCGTCGGGTGGTGCGGCGGCCTGATCCGGGGCCTCGCGCGTGCCGGAGCAGTGCCGGCGATGCGGTAGGCTCTACGAGTTGCCCAGCGATGGGACAGCGGGCTGTGGCGCAGCTTGGTAGCGCACTTGACTGGGGGTCAAGGGGTCGCAGGTTCAAATCCTGTCAGCCCGACGGACATGCCTCGGAAGGACCTATGGGTCCGGCCGGGGCATTCGTCGTATTCGGGTGATCTCCTTCCCCGACGGCCGCGAGCCCAAGAGCGGCATCGATTCTTCTCGGCCATCGACGCAGCGTCGTGAGGTTGCCTCACGGGCTCACCGTTGAGTATCGCCTGCCCTCTGTGACCCGGTCGGGGTGCATCCCCAACACCTTTCAAGTGCGAGGCTTTCGTGACGAGAGCGAGAGCACGTGGAGCAGCAGGACTGGGCGATACGGGTGGGCGACGTGCGGAGGCGGCGTCAGATACACGCGGAGTACGGCGGCGGGCGGCAGGGCGGGATGGAACCCAGCGCGAAGACCCCCAACGTGCTCTTGTTCACCGGCCCCGGCGGGCGATCGAGCGGATATGACGTGTTCGACGGCTGGCATTTCGACGGCACGTTCCACTACACCGGCGAGGGGCCGAGCGGCGCGCAGGTGATGACCAGCGGCAATCGGGCGGTGCGGGATCATCACGATGAAGGCCGGGCGCTTCGGCTATTCGAGAAGCAGGGGACCGGCCCGGAGGTGAAGTACGTCGGCGAGTTCGAGCTCCCGGAGGAAGATCCGTTCCTCGTCGACGATGCCCCGGGAGGTGATGGCGCGATGCGGTCCGTGTTCATCTTCCGGCTCCGTCCCGTCGGCGAGACCGACGCGTCGCGCCTGGCCCGCCTGACAGCCCCGTCGCTCGTCACCGAACGTCTGCCGCTCGAGCTGAGCCACGTCTCGGAGTACATGGTGGAGAGGATGCAGGAGCCGCAGCCGCATCTTCGAACAGAAGCGACGCTGGTTCATCGATACGCACGGTGGCTTCTCACGACGCGGAACGTGCAGGTGGAGCGACATCGCATCCCGAGCCCAGGCGGCGCCACGCTCTACACGGACGTCTTCGATCCTTCGCGCGGATTGCTCGTCGAGGCGAAGGCGTCTGCGACTCGTCACGACATCCGCACTGCCCTAGGACAGGTCCTCGACTACGCCCGCTATGTGGAGCACTCGAAGAAGGCCATCCTGCTTCCCTCGCAGCCTCCTCAGGACCTCGAGGGCCTGTTGAACGACTACGGAATCGGCCTGATATGGCCGGAGATCGGGGGGAAGTTCGTCGAGAGGCTCGTGTGATCCTGATGCCGCCCTCGACAGCGAATCAAGATGTGCGCCGGCTCCGCGCCGCGGCTCGACGGAGGATGTCGTCGGCGAAGGCCTGATTGTGATGCCGTCGGTATGGCGACGAGCGGCGACGCATCTGCGTGGTGTTGAGCCTGTAGGCCCCTTCGGCGAAGTGCGAGCGAGCGAGCACCCGCTCGAGCTGGCGCCAGGAGCGTACGACGCTTCGGCTGATGATCTCGTTCCCGTAGGGCACGGTTTCCGTGCGCATCGAGAACAGCTCGACGATGTCGCGCACAGAGGACGCCGGCCTCGACTCCCGTACCCGATCTCCGTCGACGTTCATGCAAATCTCGACTCGGCTGCTTCTCCCCTTCACGTACTCGCGGGCGAAGAGGGTCTCGCGACCACCGCAGGAAAGGGTGAAGAGCCTGCGATCCTCAGCCGTTCGGGATGTCGAGGGTGACGCCACGATCGTCCAGAGGACGCGCTGCGTACCGAAGGGGTCGGGTATGCACTCGTCGACGTACCTCGCGAGGGCATCGGCCATCTCCTCGTAATCGGGCCGTGCAGCCAGGTCCCAGAACCTCCGCTGCATCGTCGTATCGCCGCCCTCATGCCCGTCGCCGAGGCGCACTCGGCGCTCACGCTCCCACGGCAAGAAGATGCTTGTGCCGTCCTCGACCGTGACGTCGAGATCGCCTCGGCCAGCCGGCCATCCCGTCAGGTTGAGGTTGCGAAGGCTGTGCGCGGATTCCTGCCGACGGATCTCGCGTCGTTCGCACTCATCAAGATCCGTGATCGGGCATGGGGCGAAGCTCAGAGCGACGATGTCCCCACGGCGGCGGCGATGGGCGGAATACCGCGCGACGATTTGACGCGTCTGCCCCACATATCGCATCTCGTCTTCGAATTCGAGGACGTAGATGCCGCAGACCTCCGTCGAACCCGCGAAGAGGGCCGCCGCTGACCCGGCCTCCATCATGTCGTAGCGAGTGAACGTGAGCGGACCGGGCGAGGAGGGCATGCGTCCACGTTAGGGAAGATGAACGAGATCGCCGTCGCCGATGTCGGACGTCCGTGGTGTCCTCCTGCGATGTCATGGGCCTCGTCAGCCGCCGCGCGAAGCATCATGCGCTCGAACCGTCGGCGTGACACAGCACCGGAGCTGGCCGTCCGGCGGATCCTGCACGCCCGCGGCTTCCGATATCGGGTCGATCTGCGGGTTGTGAAGGAGACGCGCAGCCGAGCCGACATCGCGTTCACCCGCCAGCGCATCGTCGTGTTCATCGACGGGTGCTTCTGGCACAGCTGCCCGGATCACCTGCACCTGCCGAAGGCCAACGCCGACTACTGGGTGGCGAAGCTCGCCCGCAACGTCGAGCGCGATGCCGAGGTGACCGCGCTGCTCCGCGACCTGGGGTGGACCGTGCTGCGGTTCTGGGAGCACGTGCCCGCGGAGATGGCCGTGGAGGAGATCGTCGTCGCCGTCGAACGCGCCCGCGGTGCTTGAGGATCGACGCAGCGATTCGGCATCCTGGAACGGGCCGGGATGCCCGGCCTCTGACCTGACGAACGACGGATGGAGGAGCACATGCAGACATGCACGAACACGACGACCGTCTCGAGCCGCAGGCGTCCGACCCTGCTGCTCGGTTTCGCCCTGGCCGGGTCCCTCGTGGTCGCCGCGGGTCCGTCACCGGCGGCCCATGCCGCGACGACCCCGGCCGCGACGTCGTCGGAGTCCGCACCGGCGGCGTTGGATGACGACCCTCGCAGCCAGGACCTCCGTGGCGCCCTGGAGCTGATCGAGTCCGTGCCCGACGAGGTCCTCGCGCAGGGCGATGCGGCGACGGCCGAGTGGTTCCGCGAGAACGGGGTCGGATCCGGAGCAGGAACGAAGGACGGCAGCGGGCTCGTCACCACGCAGGCCAGCGTCCTCGGGTGCACCGCGGCCATCGCGACGGTCATCGCCTCCACCGCGTTTCCGGCGGCGAAGATCCTCAAGGTGAAGAAGCTCATCGGGGAGCTCGGGGGCGTGGCGAAGGCCGTCCAGATCTTTTGGGGTGCGTCGTTCTCGTACGAGAAGCTCCAGGTGGTCGGAGGCGCCGCGCTGGCATTGGCCGGCGAGCTCATCGGGATCACGTCCGTGAAGGAGGAGTGCTTCTCATGACCGCGTCCAACGTGCTCCGCACCGTCGTGATCATCGCGGCCGGGGTGGGAGGCATCGCGTTCTGGCTGGCGGGGGAGGCGGGCCTCGGCACTCTGCTCCTCCTCGCGGCGCTGGCCGCGACCTTCCTCATGGGGCCCGCGATACTCGGCGACCCTGCGGGCATCGGTCGGCTCCCCGACGGCGTCACCGCCGCGGACGTGAAGGAGCACCGGAAGCAGCACGGCGGATCCATCTCGGACGCCGTGCGCGCCGTCGGCCAGCGGGAGGGCTGAGCATCGGCGACGCCCGCGGTCCGGCGGTCTGGCGGTCTGGCGCCGCGGGCGTCGCCTCCGCTCGGCGGGCGGATCCCAGTGGTCCCGCGCCCCTTTCACCCCCATGCGAGGGCTTACGGCCGGGAGAGCGCGCCCCTAGCCTCAGGCGTCGTCACTCGACGGCCTGATCTGCCGCCTACCCCTTCGTCGCGGCATGCACCCGAGGAGCACCATGCCCGACGTTCCCTCTGCCGCCCCTGCCGGCTGGTTCCCCGACGGATCCGGGCAGCTCCGCTACTGGGACGGATCCGTGTGGACGCAGCACGTCGCGCCGATGGTCCAGCCTGCCTCGGCGCAGGCGCCCGCTCCGAGCGCAGCGGCCACGGCGGCCGTCGCAGCCTCGCCGCAGGCGGACGCCGCGCGGAGCGCC
>NZ_QWGT01000051.1 GCF_003576405.1 Clavibacter lycopersici | reverse complement strand
GCCCGTGCGACCGACCGGCCCGCCGGCGCGGACGCGCCGCGCGCCCGGCGCGCGAAGCAGCAGGACGAGTCGGAGGTCGTCACCGGCCGCAACTCGGTGGTCGAGGCGCTCCGCGCCAAGATCCCCGCGACCGCGCTCTACATCGCCTCGCGCATCGAGTACGACGACCGCGTCAAGGAGGTGCTCTCGCTGGCCACCGGTCGCGGGATCCCCGTGCTCGAGGTCATGCGCCCCGAGCTCGACCGCATCGCAGGCCACGACGCCGTGCACCAGGGCCTCGCGCTCAAGGTCCCGCCGTACGAGTACGCGGACGCGATCGAGCTGCTCGACAAGACCATCTCGCGTGGGCAGGTGCCGCTGATGGTGGCGCTCGACGGGATCACGGACCCGCGCAACCTGGGCGCGATCATCCGCTCCGTCGCCGCGTTCGGCGGCCACGGCGTGATCGTGCCGCAGCGCCGCTCGGTCGGCCTCACCGCCAGCGCGTGGAAGACCTCGGCGGGCGCCGCCGCGCGCACGCCCGTCGCCATGGCGTCGAACCTCACGCAGACGCTGAAGGCGCTCAAGCAGCGCGGCGTCTTCGTGGTGGGCCTCGACGGCGGCGGCGACATGTCGCTGCACGAGTTCACGCTCGCCGACCGGCCGATCGTGGTCGTCGTGGGATCCGAGGGCAAGGGCCTCTCGCGCCTCGTCACCGAGACGTGCGACACCATCGTCTCCATCCCGATCGGCGCGTCCACCGAGTCGCTCAACGCCGGCATCGCCGCGAGCGTCACGCTCTACGAGATCGGCAAGCTGCGGGCCGCGAAGCGGAAGTAGCCCCGTCACGACGACGAGCCGGGACCCTCGGGTCCCGGCTCGTCGTCGTCCCGGCGCCCGTGGCGCGGCGGATCAGACCTTCGTGCGCCAGTCCTCCGCGGCCTCGGCCTCGGTGATCGGCACGTCCGACTCGTCCTCGATCACGCCGATCGACTCGGTCGGCGGGTCGATGACCGTCGCCTCGTCGCGGCGGTGGCGCAGGATGTCCTGCACGTACGCGGTCACGGCCTCCGCCAGCGGGATGTCCCGGCTCAGCTTCTGCGACATGTACCAGCGGTGCTCGAGCAGCTGGTGGAACACCTCGGCCGGCTCGAGCTTGCCGCGGAGGTCGCGGGGGATCGCCCGCACGACGGGCTCGAAGACGCGCGCGAGCCACTCGTGCGCGACCATCTCCTCGTCGAGGTCCTGCTTGTCGAAGGTCGCCGTGTACGAGTCGAGGTCGTTGAGCAGGCGACGCGCCTGGTTCTCCTGCGCGTCCACGCCCGTGAGCCGCAGCAGCCGGCGCTGGTGGTGCCCGGCGTCCACGACCTTGGGCTGGATCCGCACCTGCGAGCCCTCCGCCGTCGTGCGGATCGCGAGCTCCTCGATGTCGAAGCCGAGGTCGTTGAGCCGGTCGACGCGCTCGTTGATGCGCCAGCGCTCCGAGGTCGGGAACTCCTCGCGGCCCGTCAGCTCCTTCCAGAGCGTGCGGTACTGCGCCACGATGCGCGTGCTCGTCTCGAGCGGGTCGAGCCCCTCCTCGATGCGGCCGCCGGCCTCGAGGTCCATGAGCTCGCCGGCGATGTTGACGCGCGCGATCTCCAGGTCGTTCTCGCGCTGCCCGTTGGAGAGGCCGCCGTTGAAGAGCTTGCCGGTCTCCGCGTCCACCAGGTAGGCGGCGAAGGCGCCCGCGTCGCGGCGGAAGAGCGTGTTCGAGAGCGAGACGTCGCCCCAGAAGAAGCCGATCATGTGCAGCCGCACGAGCAGCACGGCCAGGGCGTCCACGAGCCGCGTCGCGGTGTCCGGCCGCAGCTGCTGGGAGAAGAGGGCCCGGTAGGGGAGCGAGAACTTGAGGTGCCGGGTGACGAGCACCGACTTGAGCGGGTCGCCGTCCTCGTCCGTGCGGTTCATGATCACGGCGACGGGCTCCACGCACGGGATCTCGAGCCGCTGGAGGGTGCGCAGCATGTCGTACTCGCCGCGCGCCATCTCGTCAGTCGTCTCCTTGATGGCGATGACGTAGCCGGAGAGGTTCGCGAAGCGCACGAGGTGCCGGGAGATGCCCTTGGGGAGCGTGGCGATGGCTGACGATGGCCACTCGTCGAGCGGCAGCTGCCAGGGCAGGTCGAGGAGCGCCGGATCGACCGTCGCCGAGGTGATGTTCAGGGATCCGGCCATGGTGCGACCCTACCCGACCGCGGAAACGCCGCTGCCGCGGCCCCCGGCGGTCCCGGTGAGGGGAGCGCGAGGACCGCGGCAGCGGTGGTGGGACGGCGCGATCAGCCCGCGGCGACCGGCGCGTTGAGGCGGAGTCCGCTCTCGGCGTCGAAGGCGTGCAGGTGACCGGGCTGGGGCGTGATGAAGACGGTGTCGCCGGCGTTGGGGTGCAGGCGGCCGTCGACGCGCGCGACGAGGTCGGTGCGCTTGCCCTCGATGTCGGTGTGGCCGTAGAGGTAGCCGTCGGCGCCGAGCTCCTCGACGAGGTCGACCGTGACCGAGAGGCCCTGGCCCTGCGAGGTGCTGACGACGACGTCCTCGGGACGCACGCCGATGGTGACGGCGCCGCCGGTGGCGTTGGTGAGCACGTCGCGCTCGACCGGGACCACCGCGGTGCCGAACTGCACGCCGCCGTCGACGACGTTCGCCGTGAAGAGGTTCATCGCGGGCGAGCCGATGAAGCCGGCCACGAAGACGTTCTGCGGCTTCTCGTACAGGTCGCGCGGGGTGCCGACCTGCTGGAGGACGCCGTCCTTGAGGACCGCGATGCGGTCGCCCATGGTGAGCGCCTCGGTCTGGTCGTGCGTCACGTAGACCGTGGTGACGCCGAGGCGGCGCTGGAGCGACGCGATCTGCGTGCGGGTCTGGACGCGGAGCTTCGCGTCGAGGTTCGACAGCGGCTCGTCCATGAGGAACACCTGGGGCTGGCGCACGATGGCGCGGCCCATGGCGACGCGCTGGCGCTGGCCGCCGGAGAGGGCCTTGGGCTTGCGGCTGAGGTAGGGCTCGAGGTCGAGCAGCTTCGCGGCCTCGAGGACCCGGGTGGCGCGCTCGTCCTTGCCGACGCCCGCGATCTTGAGCGCGAAGCCCATGTTCTCGGCGACCGTCATGTGGGGGTACAGCGCGTAGTTCTGGAAGACCATGGCGATGTCGCGGTCCTTCGGCGGCACATCCGTGACGTTGCGGTCGCCGATGAAGATGTTGCCGTCGTTGACCTCCTCGAGGCCCGCGAGCATGCGGAGGGTGGTCGACTTGCCGCAGCCGGACGGGCCGACGAGGACGAGGAACTCGCCGTCGGCGACCTCCAGGTCGATCTGGTCGACCGCGGGGCGCGTCGAGCCCGGGTACAGGCGCGTGGCCTTGTCGAAAGTTACAGATGCCATTTCGGTGTTCTCCTTCACGGGCAGGTACGTGCCCGACGATCCGTGGTGATGGATGTGATGCTCATGGCTCATCGCTGTGGGCGACGATGACCACCCGATGAGTATTGCACGGGGGCACCCGGTCAGGAAGCCCGGCATGATGCGGATCGGAGGCTATTCCCCACCCGGGGACAGGGGGCCGTCAGCCTGTATCGTCTCCTGCGGCGCCGTACCCGCGCCGGCCGCGTCACCGCTTTCCCAGACTGGCCGCCTAGAGTCCTGAGGTCGTCCGGGAGCCCACCCGCGTCCGACTCCCCCATCTCCTGAGCGAGGATCCATGAGCAGCACGCCGCCCGCGCACGAACCGCACGGCGGTCACCGACGACGCCGCGAGGCCGCGCGGGAGAAGGCGCGGCTCAACCGGATGAAGCAGCGCCGTCGGGACGTGGTGGGTCGCTACCTCATCCGCGGCGGCATCGCCGCGGCCCTGGTCGCGGTGGTCGTCGTGGTCGGCCTCGTCGTCGTCCAGGGCGCGCGGCCCGCAGGGCCCGGCCCCCAGAACATGGCGAGCGACGGCATCCTCATCGGCAAGGACCTCGCCGCGACGCCCACCGAGGCCCTCGACCCCGAGCAGGATCCGGTGCCCACCGAGTCCGAGGCGGCCGGCGTCGCCCACATCCGCGTCTACGTCGACTACCTCTGCACCGCGTGCAAGGAGTTCCAGGACACCAACGGCGCGCAGATGGAGGGCTGGCTCCAGTCGGGTGCCGCCACCGTCGAGGTCCACCCCGTCGCCATCCTCACCAGCAAGTCGCAGGCCTACTCCCTGCGCGCGGCCAACGCCGCCGCGTGCGTGGCCGACTCCTCGCCCGACGACTTCTGGGCGTTCAACTCCGCGCTGTTCGCGGAGCAGCCGGCCGAGCAGAGCACCGGCCTCAGCGACGACCGCATCGTGGAGCTCGCCGAGCAGGCGGGGGCGACCTCGCCGGACGTGGCCAAGTGCGTCTCCGACCAGCGCTTCCAGTCGTGGGTGAACGCCGCCACGGACCGCGTCCTCGACGGCGAGATCCCCGACTCGAACGTCGAGAAGGTCGTGGGCGCCCCGGTCATCGTGGTGGGGGACCGTCAGTACACCGGCCAGCCGGACGACGCGAAGGCGTTCGCCGCCTTCGTGCTCCAGGCCGCGGGCCAGGACGCGACGCCGACGCCCACCCCGACCCCCGAGGCGTCCGAGACCCCGACGACGGCCCCGTAGCGCGGCTCCTATGATGGATCGACGGCCCGCGAGGGCGGTCGGCCGGCCTGGCGCAATTGGTAGCGCACCGCACTTGTAATGCGGCGGTTACGGGTTCGAGTCCCGTGGCCGGCTCTCGGATCCACCGCACCGCGTGGCTAGGGCGGCGCGCCGGCCGCCTCGGACGCTCCGTCAGGAGGTCAGTCGAGGACCGTGATCATGCGCTCGCCGTCGACCGTCGACCTGGGACCCTTGTCGTCGGTGGAGACGTCGCCGACGTAGAGCCAGCCGAGCAGGTCCTCGCCGTCGCGCAGCCCGTGCATCCGTCGCACCGCGTCGCTGCGGGTCAGGTTCCCGGTGCGCCAGAAGACGCCCCAGCCCTGCTCCTCGAGCAGCAGCGTGAGCGCATGGGCGACGCCCGCGGCGACCGCCTCCTGCTCCCAGTCCGGCACCTTGCGGCTCGGCGTGCGGCAGACGACGACCGCGACGAGCAGGCTCGCGCGGTGGGTCTTCCTGCCGTGCTTGCCGGATCCGGGATCACCCGCGGCCTCGTCCATGGCGGTGCCGAGGCGGTCGCGGGCATCTCCGCGGATCTCCACGACCCGCCACGGACGCAGGCCACCGTGGTCCGCGAGCCGTGAAGCCGCCGCGACGAGCGGGACGAGCTCCTCGTGCGTCGGGGCCGCCTCGCCCACGGACGAGCGGGACCGTCGGCCGCGGAGGGCCTCCAGCACGGCTCCGCTCGGCGCGGGGGTGCCGGGCCCGGACGGGTCGGCGGTGCCGCCCGCCCGATGCCGCGGCACGACGGTCACTCCGCGGTGCGGAACGACATGGAGACCGAGTTCATGCAGAACCGGTCGCCCGTGGGTGTCTGCGGCGCGTCGTCGAAGACGTGCCCGAGGTGCGATCCGCAGCGTGCGCAGACGACCTCGACGCGCTTCATGCCGAGGCTCGTGTCGGTGTACAGCTTCACGGCGTCGCTCTCCTTCGGCGCGTAGAAGCTCGGCCACCCGCAGTGGGAGTCGAACTTCGTGTCGCTGGTGAAGAGCTCGGCGCCGCAGGCCTTGCAGCCGTAGACGCCCGTGCGCTCCTCGTCGAGCAGCTCGCCGGTCCAGGGGCGCTCGGTGGCCTGCTGGCGCAGCACCGCGTACTCCTCGGGGGAGAGCTCCTGACGCCACTCGTCGTCGGTCTTCTCGATCTCGTAGGCCATGGTGCGGGTCCTTTCTCGCTGGTCGATCCTAGGGGCGGCGTCCCAGCGCGCCTCCATCGTCAACCGCTCCGACGCCCCGTCGATTCCTGCATGCGAGGGAAGATCCGGCCCGGGGCGTCGCCGGATGCGAGCCGGCGTCGCGCCGCCCGTCGCCGCGGGCGGACACCCCGGGGACCTGCGCTGGGCGCTCAGCGAGGCGCACCTAGTATGTGGGGGATGTCGGGGAAGGAGCATGCCGTGGACCAGCACGACGCCCGCTCCGCCACGGCTCCCGCGACCGAGGCGCAGGCCGTCGTCGAGCTCGACGAGCGAGGCCGCGCGGTCCTCGACTTCGAGCGGGACTGGACGCGTCACGCCGGGGCGAAGGAGGAGGCCATCCGCCAGACCTTCGGCCTCTCCGCCACGCGGTACTACCAGCTGCTCGGATCCCTGCTCGAGACCCGCCAGGCCCTCGCCTACGACCCCCTGCTCGTCGGGCGCCTCCTGCGCCTCCGCGAGACGCGCGCCGCCGCCCGTGCGGCCCGTGCCCTGCCCACCGGTCTCCCGCACCGACCGACCGCGCGCTGACCCCGCGCCCCACCGAGGAGACACGAGACCCGCATGCCCTCCCACGCTCCCGACCGCTTCGACGACGTCCCCGGCGACCTGAGCCGCGTGGGCGCGCATCGCGCGCCCCGACCGCGTCACCACCGCTTCCGCGCCTTCGCCTGGGCAGCCCTCGCCACCGGCCTGCTCGTCGGCGTCGGGGTGGTCGGGCTCTTCGTCATCGACGACCGCGTCTCGTTCACCGACATCATCCCGAGCGGAGGCGCCTCCGAGGAGGCCGCGCCCACGGAGTCGCCGACCGCCGCTCCCACGGCCGTGCCCGGCATGATCGTCACCGTCCTGAACGGCACGAGGACCTCGGGCCTGTCCGCCCGCGCGGCGACCACCCTCGAGTCGGGCGGATGGAAGATCGGATCGCGTGCCAACGCGAACACGACCGACATCACCACCACGACCGTCTACTACTACGACGCCGCGGACGAGGGGGCTGCCCGCGGCCTCGTCGCGGAGCTGGGCGTGGGCGACGTGGCGCAGTCCGAGCAGTTCCGACCGCCCGCGGGCACCGCGGAGGCCCAGGCGTCGAAGCTCACGGCCGTGCTCGGCGCGGACTACGCCGCCAAGGGCTGAGCAGCTCCCGCTCCATCCGCCGGGCCGTCCCGTGGAGGAACCGGGCGGCGCATGACGGGCTCTGTCTATCGTGCTGCCTGGTCGCACGCCCGTCGCGTCCCGGTGCTGCGCGCCGTACGTCCCGAGGGCGTGGCGCGGGGCCGATGCAGGGCTCCGCTGTCGACCCGGGGGTGGCGGCACCGCGCTCCCGACACCGCGCAGTCGCACATGGAGAAGCACATGGCCAACGGCACCGTGAAGTGGTTCAACGGGGAGAAGGGGTTCGGGTTCATCACCGTGGACGCCGTCGAGGGCGGTCCTGCCCAGCAGGACGTCTTCGTCCACTACTCGGCGATCGAGATGTCCGGTTACAAGGTCCTCGAGGAGGGGCAGCGCGTCGCCTTCGAGATCGGCCAGGGCTCCAAGGGCCTGCAGGCGGAGAACGTCACGCTGGCCTAGCCCGGCCGGACCACGACGCCGTCGCCCACCCGGGCGGCGGCGTCGTGTCGTTCCCGCAGGCGGGGTCGCGCCTGTGAGCGGCTCGCTTGCACTCCCGTAGGGCGAGTGCCAGAATCGTCCCTGGCACTCCCTTGCGGGGAGTGCTAGACGACTGCCTTTTTCCTGACGTCCGGGAGGGACGAGAGATACACATGGCTAAGATCATCGCTTTTGACGAAGAAGCCCGCCGCGGCCTCGAGCGCGGCCTGAACATCCTGGCCGACGCGGTCCGCGTGACCCTCGGCCCGCGTGGCCGCAACGTCGTCCTCGAGAAGAAGTGGGGCGCCCCCACCATCACGAACGACGGCGTGTCCATCGCCAAGGAGATCGAGCTCGACGACCCGTTCGAGAAGATCGGCGCGGAGCTCGTCAAGGAGGTCGCCAAGAAGACCGACGACGTCGCCGGTGACGGCACGACCACCGCGACCGTCCTCGCGCAGGCCCTGGTCCGCGAGGGCCTCCGCAACGTCGCCGCGGGCGCCGACCCCATCAGCCTCAAGCGCGGCATCGAGAAGGCCGTCGCGGCCGTCACGGAGGAGCTCAAGTCCGCCGCGAAGGAGATCGAGACCAAGGAGGAGATCGCCGCCACCGCATCCATCTCCGCCGGCGACTCCACCATCGGCGCCATCATCGCCGAGGCGATCGACAAGGTCGGCAAGGAGGGCGTCGTCACCGTCGAGGAGTCGAACACCTTCGGCACCGAGCTCGAGCTCACCGAGGGCATGCGCTTCGACAAGGGCTACCTGTCGCAGTACTTCGTGACGGACCCCGAGCGCCAGGAGGCCGTGTTCGAGGACGCGTACATCCTGATCGTCAACTCGAAGATCTCGAACATCAAGGACCTGCTGCCGATCGTCGACAAGGTCATCCAGTCGGGCAAGCAGCTCCTCATCATCGCGGAGGACGTCGACGGCGAGGCCCTGGCCACGCTCGTCGTGAACAAGATCCGCGGCATCTTCAAGTCGGTCGCCGTCAAGGCCCCCGGCTTCGGCGACCGTCGCAAGGCGCAGCTGCAGGACATCGCCATCCTCACCGGTGGCCAGGTCATCGCAGAGGAGGTCGGACTCAAGCTCGAGAACGTCACCCTCGACCTGCTCGGCACGGCCCGCAAGGTCGTCATCACCAAGGACGAGACCACGATCGTCGACGGCGGCGGCGACGCCACCGAGATCGCGGCCCGCGTGCAGCAGATCCGCAACGAGATCACCAACACCGACAGCGACTACGACCGTGAGAAGCTCCAGGAGCGCCTCGCGAAGCTCGCGGGCGGCGTGGCCGTCATCAAGGCGGGCGCGGCGACCGAGGTGGAGCTCAAGGAGCGCAAGCACCGCATCGAGGACGCCGTCCGCAACGCGAAGGCCGCCGTCGAGGAGGGCATCGTCGCCGGTGGTGGCGTGGCCCTCATCCAGGCCGGCAAGCTCGCCTTCGAGAAGCTCCAGCTCGAGGGCGACGAGGCGACGGGCGCGAACATCGTCCGCGTCGCGGTCGACGCTCCGCTCAAGCAGATCGCCCTCAACGCGGGCCTCGAGCCCGGCGTCGTGGCCGAGCGCGTCCGCAACCTCCCCTCGGGTCACGGCCTCAACGCCGCCACGGGTGAGTACGTCGACATGCTCGCCGCGGGGATCAACGACCCGGTGAAGGTCACGCGCTCGGCTCTGCTGAACGCCGCGTCCATCGCCGGTCTGTTCCTCACGACCGAGGCGGTCGTCGCCGACAAGCCCGAGAAGAACCCGGCCCCGGCCGGCGACCCCACGGGTGGCATGGACTTCTAGTCCGATCGGGAGGGGTGGAGACGCCCCTCCCACCAGCACGAACAGCACCAACAGCACGACGAAGCGGGCGGTCCCTCACGGGGCCGCCCGCTTCGTCGTGCGGGGGATCCTGCCTCTGCGGACGTGCCGCCGGGGCAGCTAGTGCGCGAACATGCGCGCGTTCCCCTCCTCGACCTCCGCGTACTGCCGGGCGGCCGCGCTCAGCGCCTGGTTGATGCTCGCCAGCGCCTCCTCGACGCGCTGCTGCGTGCCCTTCCACTCGGCGACCACGCCCTGGAACGCCGTCGCAGCGCTGCCGGACCACGAACCCTGCAGGTCGGCGAGCTGGCCGTGCAGGCCCGCCACCTCCGCCTGGATGCGGCCGATGCTGCCCTGGACGGCCGCAGTGGCCGACAGGACGGCCTCGCTGTCCACCTGGTACCTCGTCATGCGTCTCCTCCTCCTCGTCGTGGGACGTGCGGAGGCTACGCAGGCGATCAGGACGTGGGAGCGGCCGGAGCGCTGGGCGTGGAGGTCGTGGATCCCTCCGGGCTGGGGAGGAGGGGCAGGATCACGCGGAAGGTCGCGCCGCCGCCCTCGGTCTCGACCACGTCCACCCGGCCGCGATGCGCCGCGACGATGGCGGACACGATGGCGAGCCCGAGCCCGCTGCCGCCGGTCTCCCGGGTGCGCGACGTGTCGGCGCGCCAGAAGCGCTGGAAGATCTTCTCCCGGATCTGCGGGGGCACGCCGTCGCCGTGGTCGCGCACCTCGATGCGCGCCTCGCGCGCGGCCTCGTCCACCACGGTGGCGAGCTCGATCGGGCTGCCCGCGGGCGTGAAGCGCACGGCGTTGCCGATGAGGTTCGTCACCACCTGCCGGATCTTGTTCTCCTCCGCGGAGACCATCGCGAACCCCTCGGCGGGGACGGGAGCGTCGTCGTCACCGGGGCGGACGGGTGCGAGGGCGTCCGTCGCCGTGTCGCCGGGGCGACGCGAGCGGCGGGCGCGGAAGCGGGACAGCGTGGCGCCGGCGAAGGCGATGGGCCCGGTCACGTCGGTGCCCGTGGCCGGGCCGGTCGCGCGCGGCGTCTCGGTCGGCATCTCCTGCGTGGCCTCGAGGCCGTCGGCGTCGAGGACCGGGCCGACGGGGTTGACGAGCACGGGAGGGAGCGCCGTCACGGTGCGTGTCTGGGAGGAGGCCATCGCGTCGAGCGCGGCGTCGCGGGCGATGGGGTAGAGGTCGACGGGCGCGAGCTGCAGCGGCTTCGTCTCGTCGAGTCGCGCGAGCTCGAGGAGGTCCTCCACCAGCCCGCCCATGCGGATGGCCTCCTTCTCGATGCGCTCCATGGCCTGCGACACGTCCTCGGGGGTCTGCAGCGCGCCCATCCGGTAGAGCTCGGCGTAGCCGCGGACCGAGACCAGCGGCGTGCGGAGCTCGTGGCTGGCGTCGCCGACGAAGCGACGCATCTGGTCGATGGTCTTCGCGCGGTCGGCGAAGGCGCGGTCGATCCGGCTGAGCATCATGTTGAGGGAGCGGTTGAGCCGCCCGACCTCGGTGTTCGGGGTCGCGCCGCCGAGGCGCTGGCCGAAGTCGCCGCCGGCGATGGCGGCGGCGGTGCGCTCGACCTCGCGGAGCGGCCCGAACGTGCTCGTCACGAGCATGCGGGTGACCGCGGCGCCGAGCACGACCACGGCCAGGCCGAAGCTCGCGAAGATGACGATGTACGTGGCGACGAGGTCGTCGACCTCGTCGAGCGGGCGCGCGACGACGAGGGTCGAGTACTCCGTGGCGTCCGGCGACGCGTTCTGCGACACGCGGACGATGCCGTGCCAGGCCTTCCTGCCGGAGTTGTCCGAGAAGGCGACGACCTCGTTGTTGATCTGGGACGCGCGCGCGAGGTCCAGACCGAACACGCGCGGGTGCTCGGCGGAGTCGCCGGCCCAGTTGTCGGCGATGACGTCCCCGTCCGCGTCGAGGAGGACCACGAACCACCCGGGATCGGCGCTCGCCACGTCGTCCCGCGTGAAGGTGTCGGGCATGCTCGGATCCGTGCCGAGCACCTTCGGCAGCTGCGTCACCGCGACCTTCAGCTGCGCATCGAGCTGGCCGACCATCTGCTGCCGCAGCAGGTACATGGTGCCGGCGCCGGAGACGAGGAGGCCCAGCAGGAGCAGGAGCACCGTGACGCTCGTGATCTTGGTGCGCAGGGAGACGTTGTTCCACTTCTCCGACACGTAGTCGTGCACTGGCCGCACCTCGTGTTCCCGTCTAGCTGACCTGAGTCACGAGGATAGGCGACCCGGGATGTGGGAACGGCCGGACGCCTGTGGGGCGCCCGGCCGTCCGGAGGAGCGGCCCGCCTCAGCGGGCCCGGCTGATCAGGACTTCGCGGCCTTAAGCATGTAGCCGAAGCCGCGCTTCGTCTGGATGACCGGCTCCGAGGAGTGCTGGTCGAGCTTGCGGCGCAGGTAGGAGATGTAGGACTCGACGATGCCGGCGTCGCCGTTGAAGTCGTACTCCCACACGTGGTCGAGGATCTGCGCCTTCGACAGCACGCGGTTCGGGTTGAGCATGAGGTAGCGCAGGAGCTTGAACTCGGTGGGGCTGAGCTCGATGGGCTCCTCGCCGACGAGGACCTCGTGCGTGTCCTGGTCCATGGTGAGCTCGCCGGCGCGGATGATCGCGTCCTCGTCGGCGTGCATCGTGCGGCGGAGGATCGCCTTGATGCGCGCGACGATCTCGTCGAGGCTGAACGGCTTGGTGACGTAGTCGTCGCCGCCGACCGTGAGGCCCGTGATCTTGTCCTCGGTGTCGTCCTTCGCCGTGAGGAAGAGGATGGGCGCCGTGTAGCCGGCTGCCCGGAGGCGCTTGGTGACGCCGAAGCCGTTCATGTCGGGCAGCATCACGTCGAGGATGATGAGGTCGGGCTCCTCCTCGAGGACGGCCGAGATGGCCTGGGCGCCGTTGCCGACGGCGCGGACCGCGAACCCGGCGAACCGGAGGCTCGTGGTCAGCAGGTCGCGGATGTTGGGCTCGTCATCGACGATAAGGATCTTCGGGCCATCGCTCATGGGATGAAGTATCTGCGCGCTCGCTGGGAGCGGCCTGGACGTGCCGCGACCGGGCGGTGCCGAGCGGGCCGGGCGGGGTGCCCAGCCGGCCGCGATGCTCAGTCGGCCGCGACGCCCGCGATGCCCGCCGCGTCCAGGATCGTGTAGCTGTAGCCCTGCTCCGCCAGGAAGCGCTGGCGGTTCTGCGCGAAGTCCTGGTCGACGGTGTCGCGGGAGACGAGCGTGTAGAAGCTCGCCGACAGGCCCGACGCCTCGGGGCGGAGCAGGCGGCCGAGCCGCTGGGCCTCCTCCTGGCGGGAGCCGAAGGAGCCGGAAACCTGGATCGCGACGGTGGCGTCGGGCAGGTCCACCGAGAAGTTGGCGACCTTGCTGACGACGAGCACCTTCTCGGTGCCGTCGCGGAAGGCCTGGTAGAGCCGCTCGCGCTCCGCGACGGGCGTCGCTCCCGTGAGCTTCGGGGCGCCCAGCGCCTCCGCGAGCTCGTCGATCTGCTCGAGGTACTGCCCGATGACGAGGATGCTCTCGCCGCGGTGCCGCTCGACGAGCGCGCGCGTCACGTCGAGCTTGGCCGGCGCGGTGGCCGCGAGTCGGTAGCGCTCGTCGTCCGCGGCCGCGGCGTAGACCAGGCGCTGGTCGTCGGGCAGGTCGATGCGCACCTCGAAGCACTCGGCGGGGGAGATGAAGCCCTGCGCCTCGATCTCCTTCCACGGGGCGTCGAACCGCTTCGGCCCGATGAGGCTGAAGACGTCGCCCTCGCGGCCGTCCTCCCGCACGAGCGTCGCGGTGAGGCCGAGGCGTCGGCGGGCCTGGAGATCCGCCGTCAGCTTGAAGACGGGTGCGGGCAGCAGGTGCACCTCGTCGTAGACCACGAGGCCCCAGTCGAGCGCGTCGAGGAGCGCCAGGTGGGCGTACTCGCCCTTCCTCTTGGCGGTGAGGATCTGGTAGGTCGCGATGGTGACCGGCTTGACCTCGCGGGACTGGCCCGAGTACTCGCCGATCTCGTCCTCGGTGAGCGTCGTGCGCTTGAGGAGCTCGGTGCGCCACTGGCGGGCGGAGACGGTGTTCGTGACGAGGATCAGGGTCGTCGTCTTGGCCCGCGCCATCGCGGCCGCGCCGACGAGCGTCTTGCCGGCGCCGCAGGGGAGGACGACGACGCCGGATCCGCCGTCGAGGAAGTGGTCGACGGCGTCCGTCTGGTAACCGCGCAGCGTCCAGCCGTCCTCGACGAGCGCCATGTCGTGGGGCGTGCCCGGGGTGTAGCCGGCCAGGTCCTCGGCGGGCCAGCCGATCTTCACGAGCTCCTGCTTGAGCTGGCCGCGCGCCCAGGCCTGCACCCGGTACGTCGTCGCGTCCACCCGCTCGGTGAGCAGCGGCGCGATGCGGCGCGAGCTGGCTACCTCCGACAGGACGGCGGACTCGGTGCTCGAGATCTGCAGCTCGCCGTCGGCGTCACGACCGATGACGAGTCGGCCGTAGCGGCCGACGGTGTCCGAGACGTCCACCCGCACCGACTGCGGGACGGGGAACCGGGAGTACCGCTCGAGGGTCGCGAGCATGTCCTCGGCGGTGTGCCCGGCCGCGCGCGCGTTCCAGAGGCCGAGCCGGGTGATCCGGTACGTGTGGATGTGCTCCGGCGCGCGCTCCAGCTCGGCGAACACGGCGAGGTCGTGGCGCGCGTCCTCGGCGTCCGCATGGGCCACCTCGAGGAGGACGGTGCGGTCGCTCTGGACGATGAGGGGGCCGTCGGGCATGCCGGCCAGCCTAGGCGCGCTCACGGGAGGACCGGACCGGGGGAGATCGCCACGATGCTCGAGAGGGGCAGGGTGCGCTCGACGTCGGCGACGCGGTCGCGGGCGCGCAGCCGGCCGCCGGCGACGCTGGAGGGCTCGAGCACGTGATCCACCTCCCGGCCGTCCGGCATGCGCACGCGGACGTGGAGGGCGGCCTTGGCGCGGATCGCGACCTCCAGCTGGCGGGTCGTCCACGCGGCGCCGTCGTCGGGCCCGTCGGCGGCACGGACGCGGGCCACGAGGGCGTCGGCCGCGTCGGGCTCGGGATCCGCGT
>NZ_QWGT01000050.1 GCF_003576405.1 Clavibacter lycopersici | reverse complement strand
CCGCGGCGGCCCGGACGAGCGCCGAGCCGACGCCGCGGATCCCCCGGGCACCCGGCGCCACGACCAGGCGCGACCCGGTCCACCAGCCGATGTCCCGCGCGCCGACGGGCGCGAGCCGCACGCCGCCGACGACCGCGCCCTCGGCGCGGGCGACCAGCACGACGGTCCGCGGATCCCCGTCGAGCGCGTCGAGGTCGGTGCCCGCGAAGATCCCCTGCTCCTCGACGAACGCGTCGTGCCGCAGCCGCAGGTACGCGTCGAGGTCCCGCCGGTCCGCCACGGACACGAGGAACGCCGGCGCGGCCCGCACGACGGGCGGGCCCATGAGGGCGGGGACGTCGAGGAGCACGGATCAGCCCCCTGCGGTCTGCAGTGCGGAGCAGGCGCCGCAGGCCGCGCAGCCCGCCTTCTGGTCGGCGCCGCGCATCCCGGCTGCCTGCAGCGCGCGCGAGACGCGGAACGTCACGTCGCGGAGCACGGATCCCTCGGGTGCGGGCACGTGGTCGACGTCGGTCGCGAGGGTCCCGCGCAGCGGACGGAACGGCACGATGAAGGGGTAGACGCCCATGTCGATGAGCTCCTGGGCGCCGGCGACCATCTCGTCCGGATCCTCGCCGAGCCCCACCAGCAGGTAAGTGGAGACCTGGTTGCGGCCGAAGACCCGCACGGCCTCCCGCCACGCGGCGCGGTACTCGTCCATCGACACGCGGGACTTGCCCGGCATCCAGCGGCGGCGCACGTCGTCGTCCATCGACTCCACGTGGATCCCGATGGACCGCGCCCCGGCCTCGTACAGGTCGGTGATGGTCGACAGCTGCGCGGGCGGCTCGCACTGCACCTGGATCATGAGGTCCGGCACGACCTCCTTGATCGCCCGGACGCACCGCGCGAGGTGGGTGGCCCCGCGGTCGCGTCCGTTGCTCGTGCCCGTGGTCATGACCATCTGCTCCACGCCGTCGAGCCGCCAGGCCGCCTCCGCGACCTCGGCGAGCATGGCCGGCGTCTTGACCGCGATGGTGCTGCCCGAGGCGAGGCTCTCCTCGATGGAGCAGAAGCGGCAGCGCTCCGACTCGTCGTAGCGCACGCAGGTCTGCACCACCGTGGTGGCCAGCACCTTGGCGCCGTGCAGCCGCGCGATCTTCTCGTAGGAGACGCCGTCCGCGGTCGCGAGGTCGTAGAACCTCGGCCGGTCGACCGCGTCCACCTCGTAGCCCGTGTCCTCGCCGTCGAGCAGGAGCTTCCCGTCGTCGACGAGGTAGGGGCTCTCCGGGTTCGCCGGCACCGCGGACTGGAGCCCGCGGAACATCACGTGCCCGTCGTCGCTCGGCCCGGCGCCGCCCTCGCGGTGCACGGGCGCGGCGACGCGGATCCCGCGGATGGCGATGTCGACGCGCGTCGTGAGCGCGGCGGCGTCCGCCTCCGCGTCCGCCTGCCGGGCGCGGCTCGGCGTCGTGGTCCCTCTCGTGATGGTCATGGGCGCACCGGTCAGACCATGTACGTGCTGTTGATGATGGCTCCCTTGCGGGCGTAGTGGATCACCGCGTCCTGCACGTCGAGGGGGTGGGCCGGGATGACGCCCGCGATGAGGTCCTCCTCGCGCGCGCCGTGCAGCGCCAGGCCGAAGCGGCAGCAGAAGACCGTGCCGCCCTCGGCGATGAAGGTCTCGAGCGCGTTGTTGATGTTGTTCTCGCCGGGGAACCCGTCGGCGCCCGTCGTCGGGAAGCCGCGGTTGGCGATGGCGTTCAGGGAGCCGGGTCCGTAGAAGTACAGGACGCTCGTGAATCCCTTGCGCAGCGCCCGCGTGGCCTGCAGCACGGCGACGAAGCTCACCGACGACTCGTGCGCGATGCCGTGCACGAGCTGGAAGTAGTGGTCGTCCTTCGTGGCGGTGTAGTCGGGGAAGATCTTCGTCGACCCGTAGAGGCTGCTGCCCTTCGGCAGCGAGGGGTGCGCGATCTCCTCGCGTGACCTCTCGATGTTGTCGAGGATCTGCTGGTCGATGTCGACGTCGGTCATGGTGCTCTCCTTGGCGGTCGGATGCGGCGGGTCGGGGTCTGGTCCGAGTCTTCGGTCGTGCTGTTGCGAGCGGATTACGGCGAGAATTCCGTTTGTTTCCCCCCGTCGGCCAGAGGATCCGGAGTCGCTGGTGAGGCCGAGATTCGGGCCTCTCGGCCGGCGCGCGCGAAACGAGAAGTTGTTCCGTGCGAAACCAAGCCGAAACAGGGCGTGGCCTTGACTGGGCCCCACGCGCAGGATCCTGCGCCGACCCCACCGACCCCCTCAGGAGGCACGATGTCGACGACCGTCGCCGCCGTCTCGGCGAACTTCACCCGGGACCTCGAGCAGGACTACGCGCTCATCGGCAGCCTGATCGCCGAGGCCCGGGAGAGCGGCGTGGAGCTCATCGCCTTCCCCGAGGCCGCGATCGGCGGCTACCTCTCCTCGCTCGGCAACCACGGCGACACCCTGAAGACCACGACGCGCTCGCTGCCGCCGGCGATCCGCCTCGACGGCCCGGAGATCCGGCGCGTCCAGGAGCTCGCGGGCGACATGGTCGTGTGCATCGGCTTCTGCGAGCTCGACGCCGACGGGGAGACCCGGTACAACGCGGCCGTCTGCCTCGACGGATCCCGCATCTACGGCTCCTACCGCAAGGTGCACCAGCCGCTCGGCGAGGCCATGTCGTACTCCGCGGGCGACGTCTACGAGGCGTTCGACACCCCCGTCGGCCGCGTGGGGCTGCAGATCTGCTACGACAAGGCGTTCCCCGAGGCGGCCCGCTCGCTCGCGATGGACGGCGCCGAGATCATCGTGAGCATGTCGGCGTGGCCGGTGGCGCGCACGGCGACGGCCGAGGACCTGCAGCAGGACAGGTGGACCTACCGGTTCAACCTCTTCGACTCCGCGCGGGCGCTCGACAACCAGGTGTTCTGGATCGCGTCGAACCAGGCCGGCTCGTTCGGCTCGCTGCGCTACGTCGGCAACGCCAAGGTGGTGGATCCCGGCGGCAACGTGCTCGCGACCACCCTGCTCGACGCGGGGCTGGCCATCGCGGAGATCGACGTCGAGGGCACGTTCCGGGCGATGCGCGGCGGCATGTTCCACCTGCGCGACCGGCGGCCCGACGCGTACCGGACCGGCGAGGGCGTGCCCGCCGCCGAGGGGGAGCTCGCCCGTGCCTGAGATGACCTTCCGGGTGCGCTGGCCCGACGGATCCGAGGCCGACTGCTACTCGCCGAGCCTCGTGATGCACGACCACCTCGCCGCCGGATCGGAGTACCCGCTCGACGACTTCGTGCGCCGCTCCACCGAGGCGCTGCGCGTCGCGAGCGAGCGGGTGCGGGCGAAGTACGGATTCGCGTGCACGTCCGCGATGCAGCAGGAGGAGGAGATCCTCCGGGCAGCCGCGGGCTTCGACGGCGGGACCGTGGCGGTGCTCCGCATGGAGCCGCCGCTGCCGGACGCGGCGACGGCGTCCGCATCCGCGACCACGACCGGAGCCGGCGCGTGAGCCGCGCGACCCGCGTCGTCGACGGCGCGCGCGTGCCCGTCGCGGTGGTGGGCGGCGGCCAGGCCGGGCTCTCGATCAGCTGGCACCTCACCCGGCGCGGCATCGAGCACGTGGTGCTCGAGCGCGACCGCGTCGCGCACGACTGGGCCGACCGCCGTTGGGACGCCTTCACCCTCGTCACGCCGAACTGGCAGTGCCGGCTCCCCGGATACCCGTACGCGGGCGACGACCCGGACGGCTTCATGACGCGCGACGAGGTGCTCGCGTGGATCCGCGGCTACGCCGACTCCTTCGACGCGCCCGTGGTCGAGGGTGTGCTCGTCACCCGGCTGCGCGAGGCGGCCGCGGGCGGCTTCGAGGTCGTCACCGACCAGGGCACGATCGTCGCGGAGCAGGTCGTCATCGCGACCGGCGGCTACCACCGGCCCGTGCTCCCGGCGGCCGCGGCCCGGATCCCCGACTCCATCGCGCAGGTGCACTCCGCCGACTACCGCTCGCCCGAGGCGCTCCCCGAGGGGGCCGTGCTCGTGGTGGGATCCGGCCAGTCCGGCGCGCAGATCGCCGAGGACCTGCACCTCGCGGGCCGACGCGTGCACCTCGCCCTCGGATCCGCGCCCCGCTGCGCCCGCTTCTACCGCGGCCGCGACTGCATCGCGTGGCTCGAGGACATGGGCGTGTACGACGTCCCCGTGACCGCGCACATCGGGGGCCTCACCAAGCGCGAGTCCACCAACCACTACATGACCGGGCGCGGCGGCGGGCGCGACATCGACCTCCGCGCCTTCGCCCGCGACGGGATGCGCCTGCACGGGCGGCTCACCGGCGCGGACGGCACGCGGCTCGCCTTCACGCCCACCGTCGAGGCGTCGCTCGACCGCGCCGACTCGGTGATGGAGTCGATCAAGGACGACATCGACCGGCACATCGCGCGCGCCGGCATCGACGCGCCGACCGAGCCCCGGTACGTGCCCGTGTGGCGGCCGGAGCGCGAGGAGACCGGGCTCGACCTGGCCGAGGCGGGGATCACGAGCATCGTGTGGGCGGCCGGCTACCGGTCCGACTACTCATGGGTGCAGGTGGGCGCGTTCGACGGATCCGGGCACCCCATGCACCAGCGCGGATCCACCGCCGTCGCCGGCCTGCACTTCCTCGGCCTGCCGTGGCTGCACACGTGGGGATCGGGCCGGTTCGCGGCCATCGCACGCGACGCCGAGCACCTCGCGGACCGCATCGAGGAGCGGACGGCGGACCGGTCGCCGGCCTCCGTGGGGGCGGTCTGGTCCGGCTAGCCTGTCGCCATGGCCGAGATCACGATGGGGGCGGTCGCGGCGCACTTCGGGCGCGACGTCGAGCGGACGCTCGCCAAGCTCCCCGGGATGATCGGCCAGGCGCGCGAGCGCGGCGTCGACCTGCTCGTGCTCCCGGACGCGACCATCGGCGGCTACCTGCTCGACATGGAGCACCCGGGGCCGGATGCGCGACCGCCCGCCGTGGAGCTCGACGGGCCGGAGGTGCGGGCGGTGACGGAGATGGCCGGCGACATGACGGTGTGCTTCGGGGTCGCGGAGCGCGCGCTCGAGGGCGGCGAGGAGATCCGGTACAACAGCGCCGTCTGCGTGCAGGGCGGCCGTGTCCTCGGCACGCACCGCAAGGTGCACCTGCCGCTCGGCGAGTCGGAGGCGTACCGGGCCGGATCCGCGTTCGCGGCGTTCGACACCCCCGTGGGACGCGTCGGCATGATGATCGACTTCGACAAGACCTTCCCGGAGTCGGCGCGCACGCTGGCGCTCGACGGCGCCGAGATCCTCGCGTGCCTGAGCGCGTGGCCGGCCAGCGTCACCGACCGCTCCGACCGGCTCCGCAACGACCGGCAGGCGCACCTGTTCGACCTCTACGACTGCTCGCGCGCGGCCGAGAACCAGCTCTACCTCGTGTCGTCGAACCAGACCGGGGTGCTCGGCGGCCTGCGGTTCCTCGGGCAGGCGAAGATCGTGGATCCCGCCGGGGAGATCGTCGCGAAGACGTGGGCGAAGGGCGGGCTGGCCGTCACGACCGCCGACGTCTCCTCGGACATCGCGCGGGCCCGGCGGACGATGCACCACCTCCGCGACCGCGTGCCGGCCGCGTACGCGCCCGCTCCCGCCCGCGGCTGACCCCGCTCCCGTCGATCCCCGCCCGCCGACCGCCGACCCACCCGAGGAGCGCCCCGTGCGGATCGCCCTGCTGACGTACTCCACCAAGCCGCGCGGCGGGGTGGTGCACACGCTCGCCCTCGCGGAGGCGCTCGCCCGGCGCGGGCACGACGTCGCCGTGTGGACCCTGGGGCGCGGCGGCGACCGCGCGTTCTTCCGCGAGGTGGACCCGGCCGTGCGGATCCGCGTGGTGCCGTTCGCCGCGCGCGACGACGAGACGGTGGGCGAGCGCATCGTCCGCTCGATCGTGACGATGCGCGAGGCCTTCGCCGCCGCCCGCGAGGCCGAGGGATACGACGTCGTGCACGCGCAGGACTGCATCTCGGCCAACGCGGCTGGGCCCTGCATCCGCACCATCCACCACCTCGACGAGTTCACGACCCCCGAGCTCGTGCGCTGCCACGACGCCGCGGTCCGCGAGCCGATCGCGCGGGTGTGCGTCTCGGCGGCCGTCGCCGCGGAGGTCGAGGCGGGCTGGGGCCTGGTGCCCACGGTGATCCCGAACGGCGTCGACGGCGCGCGGTTCCGGGCGGCGGCGGGGCCGGAGGGCGCGGAGTCGCGCGAGCGGATCCGCGCCGCGCTCCTCGAGCACGGGGTGGAGGGCGCGTACGTCCTCGCGCTCGGCGGCATCGAGCCGCGGAAGGGCAGCGTCGACCTGCTCGAGGCGTTCGCGCTGCTGCATGCCCGGCGGCCCGGTCTCCGGCTCGTGTTCGGCGGCGGGGAGACGCTGTTCGACTACCGGGCGTACCGCGAGGCGTTCGACGCGCGCGCCGCCGAGCTGGGGATCCGGCCGGTGATCCTCGGTGTCGTCGACGATCGGGACGTGCCGCCGCTCGTCGCCGCGGCGGGCGCGCTCGCCTTCCTCTCGACGAAGGAGGGCTTCGGCCTCGCCGCGATGGAGGCGCTCGCGGCCGGCGTGCCCGTCGTCGCCCGCGACCTGCCCGTGCTCCGCGAGGTGTTCGGGTCGTCCGTGCTGTTCGCGACGGATCCGGCGACCGCGGCCGACGCCGTAGCGGCGGCGCTCGACGGTCGCGCCCCTGACCCCGCCGGCGGCCGCGCGCTCGCCGCGTCCCACGACTGGGACGACGTGGCCCGTCAGCACGAGGAGCTCTACCTCCGCGTCGGACGGGAGGGCGACCATGGGGCGGCAGTCGATCTCCCGCATCATCACGGGGCTCGCTGACGCGGATCCCGACCGCGTCGTGGTGCGCGACGACGCCGGCACGCTGACCGCGCGCGAGCTCGACCTGGCCTCGAACCGGCTGGCGCGCGCCTACCTGTCGCTCGGCGTCGGCCAGGACGACCGGGTCGCGATCGC
The DNA here is from genome assembly GCF_003576405.1 of Clavibacter lycopersici. Classification (GTDB taxonomy): domain Bacteria; phylum Actinomycetota; class Actinomycetes; order Actinomycetales; family Microbacteriaceae; genus Clavibacter; species Clavibacter lycopersici. The sequence goes on along the minus strand of NZ_QWGT01000050.1, from coordinate 7,421 downwards.
GCTGCCGAACACGCGCGAGATGGTGGTCGTCTGCGCCGCCGTCTGGAAGGTCGGCGCGACGCCGCAGCCGATGTCGACCGGTCTCTCCGTCGAGGAGCGCGCCCACGTCGAGGACCTCGCCCGCCCCGCGCTCGTGGTCGGGGTGACGTCGACCCGGCCCGGCGTCCCGTCCGTGCCCGCCGGCTGGTCGCCTCCCGCCAGCCTCTCCGACGCGGTCCTGCCCGACGCGTGGGCGCGCAGCTGGAAGGCGCCGACGTCGTCGGGATCCACGGGCCGCCCCAAGGTCGTGGCCACCACGGCCCCCGCGCTGCTGGATCCGACGCTCGCCGTGGCGCCGCACCTCCCGCTCGACCAGGTGCAGCTCGTGACGGCGCCGCTCACCCACTCGGCCGCGTTCACCTACGCGTTCCGCGGCCTCATGACGGGCCACGCGCTCGTGCTCCTGCCGCACTTCGACGAGCGACGCGTGCTCGCCGCGATCGCGGAGCACCGGATCACGTGGACGCTGCTGGTGCCGACGACGATGCACCGGCTGCTGCGTCTCCCCGATGACGAGCGGCGGGCGGCCGACCTCTCCAGCCTCCGGACGGTCCTGCACCTCGGCGCGCCGTGCCCGCCCGGCGTGAAGCGGGCGTTCATGGAGTGGATCGGGCCCGAGCGGCTCGTGGAGGTGTACGCGGGGAGCGAGTCGAACGGGATCCTCACCATCCGCGGCGACGAGTGGCTGCGGCACCCCGGCAGCGTCGGGCGCGCGTCGGGCGGCACGGCCGTCTCCATCCGCGACGACGAGGGCCGGGAGCTCCCTGCGGGCGAGGTCGGCCGGATCTGGATGCGGCGTGACGGCGGGCCCGCCTACGCGTACGTCGGCGCAGGATCCGCCCGGACGCCCGACGGCTGGGACACCCTCGGCGACCTCGGACGGGTCGACGCCGACGGGTACGTCTTCGTGCTCGACCGCGCCGACGACGTGATCCTCCGGGGCGGCGTCAACGTGCACCCCGTCGAGGTCGAGCGCGTGCTCGAGCAGCACCCGGCGGTCCGCGGCGCGGTCGCGTTCGGCGTGCCCGACGACGACCTCGGCCAGCGCGTCGAGGCGGTGGTCGACATCGCGGACGCGCAGGTCGACGCCGCGGAGCTGCTCGCGTGGGCCCGCGCCCGGCTGGACGCGGAGCGCAGGCCGGCTGCCGTGCGCCTCACGCGTACGCCCGTGCGGGACGACGCCGGCAAGACGCGGCGGAAGGCGCACGCGCGCGCGGCGGTCGACGAGCGCGGCTGAGGTCGCCTCCCCGGCGTCGACGGATCCGCCTACCGCGGTCGTGCCGCTGCCGGGTAGCGTCGAGTCGTGACCTGGCCCGCGCTCCACATCACCCGCTCCGTCGATGCCGACGTGGCGGCGGTCGTCGCCGTCGCGGGGGATCCCGCGCGGCTGCCCGAGTGGGCGGCGGGCGTCAGCTCGGGTATCCGGCTCGAGGGCGGTCGCTGGCTGTCGGACTCGCCGATGGGGCCGGTCGAGATCGCGTTCACGGGCCCGCGCGAGCTCGGGATCCTCGACCACGACGTGACGCTCCCCGACGGCACCGTGGTGCGCAACCCGCTGCGCGTCCTCCCCAACGACGACGGCAGCGAGGTCGTCTTCACGCTCTTCCGCCGGCCGGGCACGACCGACGTCGCCTTCGCGGAGGACGCGGCGCTCGTCGCGGAGGACCTCGACCGGCTCGCGGCGCTGGTCGCCGCGGGCTGATCCGCCCCCTGGTCGTGGGCACCGCTACCGTCGATGCATGCCGATCGACCGCCTCGCCGTCCCCGAGGACCGCACGGCCCGGCTCGACCTCCATCGCCCGTCGCCCGACGACGCCGACGAGGTGCACGCGATCCTCTCCGACCCCGCCGTCTGGACCCACCACCCGACGCTGCGCGTGACCGACCCGGCGCAGACCGAGCGCTTCCTCCGCACGTGGGCCGAGAGCTGGGAGCGCGACGGCCTCGGCTCGTGGATCGTGCGCGAGCGGGACGCCGATGCGGTCATCGGGTTCGGTGGCTGCGGCATCGCGCACGAGGCCTTCTGGAACCTCGGCTACCGCTTCTCACCGGCCGTGCAGGGCCGCGGCTACGCGACCGAGATGGCGCTGCGGGCGATCGAGCGGGCGCGGATCCGCCGCCCCGAGCTGCCCGTCGTCGCGTACCTCGTCGCGCACAACCAGGCGTCGGCGGCCGTGGCCGAGAAGGCGGGGCTCGCGCTGGTGCACCGCGTGCCGGACCCGGGCAACCCGGATCCGTCAGTGATGCGCCTCATCTACGCGGACCGCGCGCTCACCGACGCGCAGCGCGACGCGGCGGCGCGCTGACCCGGGCCGTGCCCCCGCGGCGGCGCACCGCCACACTGGATCCATGAGCACCGCCGCCGACGCCCTCGCCCGCCTCGTCACGGGGATCGACCGCGAGCGGCTCGGCGCGTACGGGGCCGTCGTGCGGGTCGGCGCCGACGAGGCCGAGCACCGCTGGCGGAGCGACGACCGCGAGAACCTGTACTCGGTGTCCAAGGGCGTGTGCGCGCTGGCCGTCGGCATCGCCGTGGACGAGGGCATCCTCCGGCTCGACACCCGCGTCCCGGAGCTGCTCCTCGACCTCGACCTCGGCGCGGGCGTCGACCAGGTCACCGTCGAGCACCTGCTCACGATGACGAGCGGCATCGACTTCGCGTGGTTCGGCGACGAGCCCGTGCCCGGCCCCGACCTCGCGCAGGCCATGCTCGGGCTCCCCACGCGCGGCCCCGGGACCGTCTTCCGCTACAGCGACGCGAGCCCGTACGTCGCCATGCGGATGCTCGCCGCCGCGGTCGGCGACGTGCGCGACTGGCTCCTCCCTCGCCTGTTCGAGCCTCTGGGGATCGACAACCCGCAGTGGCACCGCTGCCCGCTCGGCTTCGTCGTTGGCGGCAGCGGCCTCGAGCTGCGCACCGGCGAGCTCGCGCGCATCGGCCGGCTGCTGCGCGACCGCGGCGCGTGGGGGGGTCGGCAGCTCGTCAGCGCCGAGTGCATCGACCGGATGCACGGATCCTGGGTGGACACCGGCGACGACCCCGCCGCTCCCTTCGCCCGCTACGGCCTCGCGACCTGGGACGGCCCCGGCGACGCCTGGCGCCTCGACGGCCGCTACGGCCAGTACGTGCTGGTCGACGGATCCCGCGACGCGGTCGTCACGATCACGGCCCACGAGGAGGAGCGGGACCACCTGCTCGCCGAGCTGGCGGCGGCGGCCGTCGCGGAGGCGGCGCCCGTCACGCCCGTCGTCAGCTGACCGGCGCCGTCAGCGGATCCGGGGCCCGTCGCGTGCGCCCCGCGTCGCCGACCACCGCGAACCCCTCGCGCGCCCAGTACTCGAACCCGCCGATCAGCTCCTGCACGCGCGTGTAGCCGAGCGTGGCGAGCGTGAGGGCCGCGCGCGTGCTGCCGTTGCAGCCCGGTCCCCAGCAGTAGACGACGATGCGGGCGTCGCGGTCGGGCAGCTCGGCGGCGGCGCGCGCGGCGAGCTCGGCGCCGGGGATGTGGACGGCGCCGGGGATCCGCCCCTGGCTCCAGGACGCGTCCGAGCGCACGTCGACCACGAGGGGCGCAGCACCGCTCGCCCGATCGGCGGCGAGGTCGGCGGGATCCGTCTCGTAGGTCAGCTTGGCGGCGAAGTGGTCGATCGCGGAGAGGGTCGTGTTCATGCCTCCATCGAAGCGTCAGGGGTCTGGGCGAGGAAGGGCCGTCGCGCGGCATCGGGCCCGCCCGGCCGCGGATCGCCCGGTAGGTTCGGCCGCATGCCGACGAATCCGCCGTTGACCCTCGACGCCACCGATCACGCGATCATCGCCGAGCTCCAGGGCGACGGCCGGATGAGCGTCGCGCAGCTCGGCCGCGCCGTCTCGCTCTCGGCCAGCGCGACCGCCGAGCGCGTGCGCCGCCTCACGGAGGGCGGCATCATCACGGGCTACTCGATCACGGTGGATCCCGAGGCCCTCGGCTGGACCGTGACCGCCTTCGTGCGCCTGGCCTACCCTTCGGGCGACTACCGGCCGTTCCACGCGCTGGTCGCGGAGCTGCCGGAGATCGTCGAGGCGCACCACGTCACGGGCGCCGACTGCTTCATCATCAAGGTCCACGCCCGGTCGATGCGCGACCTCGAGCGCATCACGGGCCGCCTCGCCGCCCTCGGCGGGATCACGACCCACGTCGTGTACTCGAGCCCGGTCCCGGGGCGGCACGTCGGGCCGGCTTAGGTGCATGTGGGCCTCGGTCGCGGGACGGAGGAGACCGCGATGGCCGGGGTGCGCCGCCCGGAGGACAGGAATCAGCCGGCGGGACGGTCATTTCCTCAAGACCCGTAACGGCGTTGGTGAAGGCATCAGCCGTCGAAGGCCTTGGTGATGTCACCGACTCTCCACAGGCCACCACCCGCTCAGCGCCACCACCTCGGCCGCGATCTCCGCCACGGTCCGCCCGTCGGTCGCCACGCGGTGGACCGCGTCGGACGCTCCCGCCTCGAGCCGCAGGGCCGCTGCCGCGCTGCGCTCGACCGCCTCCGCGAGCCCCGACCCGATCTCGCGGCCGGCCAGCCGCGTGGCCGCCGTGCCGTCGTCGGCCGTGAGCAGCACGCCCACCACGTCGACGTCGCCGCCGAGCGCCGCCGTCAGCGCGGGCAGCTCCAGCACGCTGACGGTGTTCGTGTAGATCACGCGCGTCCAGCCGGCCTCGCGGTAGTTCCGCCACATGGCCGCCAGGTTCCGCTCGGCCAGCGGGATCCCCTGCCGCCACGGCTCGGGGTGCGCCTGGTCGAGGGTGTCGCCCTCGACGAGCGCGTGCGCGACGTCGGCCGCCGCGAGGATCCGCGACACCTCCGCCGCCACCGTTGTCTTGCCGACGCCCGAGCGCCCGCCGAGGAAGAGGGCCTGCGTGCGGGATCCCGAGTCCATCCCGACAGGGTCGCACGGCTGTGCGCGGACGCGCCGCCGCCCGCGTTGACACGTCCCCCGCGCCCCCGGGACAATGGGAGCACGTTGCTCTTACAACGTTGTAAAGGCTCGGATCCACCCGGCATCGCCGGCGTCGATCGGCCCCGTTCCCGATGAAGTGAAGGACCACTCCATGACCGACGCCCGCACCGCGGCCGACGCCCGCACCGCACCCGACGCACGGATCGGCCTCGACCGCACCGCCGTCGTCGCCCCCGTCAACCGCCGCACCTTCGGCTCGTTCGTCGAGCACCTCGGCCGCTGCGTCTACGACGGCATCTACGAGCCCGGCCACCCCACCGCCAACGAGGACGGCTTCCGCCTCGACGTCGTCGACCTCGTCAAGGAGCTCGGCTCGAGCACCGTCCGCTACCCCGGCGGCAACTTCGTCTCCGGCTACCGCTGGGAGGACGGCGTCGGCCCGCGCGAGGACCGCCCCAAGCGCCTCGACCTCGCCTGGCACTCGCTCGAGACCAACGAGGTCGGCCTCGACGAGTTCGCGCGCTGGTGCGAGCTCACCGGCAGCGAGCTGATGATGGCCGTCAACCTCGGCACGCGCGGCGTCCTCGAGGCCCTCGACATCCTCGAGTACTCGAACCACCCGGGCGGCACCGCCCTCTCCGACCAGCGCATCGCCAACGGGTCCCCCGAGCCCCACGGCGTGAAGATGTGGTGCCTCGGCAACGAGATGGACGGCCCGTGGCAGGTCGGCCACATGACCGCCGACGACTACGGCAAGCTCGCGAACCGCACCGCCGGCGCCATGAAGATGGTGGATCCCACGCTCGAGCTCGTCGCGTGCGGCAGCAGCGGATCCGGCATGCCCACCTTCGGCGAGTGGGAGCGCACCGTGCTCGAGCACGCGTACGACAACGTCGACTTCATCTCGGCGCACGCCTACTACCAGGAGCGCAAGGGCGACCTCGGCAGCTTCCTCGCCTCCTCGCTCGACATGGAGTACTTCATCCGCACGGTCGTCGCGTCGGCGGACCAGGTGAAGTACCGCCGCAAGAGCGACAAGACCATCAACATCTCGTTCGACGAGTGGAACGTCTGGTACCTCGACGAGCACCAGGAGTCCGGCGTCATCACCGAGGGCTGGCCCTACGCGCCGCACCTGCTCGAGGACGTCTACTCGGTCGCGGATGCGGTCGTGCTCGGCAACCTGATGATCACGCTGCTGAAGCACAGCGACCGCGTCACGTCCGCCAGCCTCGCGCAGCTCGTGAACGTGATCGCCCCGATCATGACGGAGACGGGCGGCGGCGCCTGGCGCCAGACCACCTTCTTCCCGTTCTCGGTCACCAGCCGCCTCGCGCAGGGCGACGTGCTGCGTCCCCGCATCGACGTGGGCACGTACGAGACCGAGGTGCACGGCACCGCGCCGCTCGTCGACTCGGTCGCGACCTTCGACGAGGCCACCGGCCGCGCCGCCGTGTTCCTCGTGAACCGCAGCGTGTCGGACGCGCTCACGATCGAGGTCGACGCGGCCGGGCTCGGCGTCTCCGAGGTGCTCGAGGCCGTCGGGATCCACGACGACGACGTCTACGCGAAGAACACCTTCGAGGACCGCGAGCGCGTGGGCCTGAAGGAGAACGCGTCGGCGACGCTCGTGGACGGCACCCTCACGATCACGCTGCCGCCCGTGTCGTGGACGGCCGTGTCGCTCGGCTAGTCGCACCCGCTCGACTACGCGCCCGTCGCGCCGCACCCGCGGCCGGCGGGCGTCGTGCGTGGGGGCCGGACGCAGGCGGCTCGGTACGGTGGCCCGATGGGCGACGACGCGATCATCGAGCGGGGCCGACGGCACGTGCGGGAGCGCTTCCGATGGATCGACGGCGACGCCGACACCTGGTCGATGCTGCGCGACGCCGCGTCGCTGGAAGCCGTGGTCGCCGCCCTCGCGGAGCTGGCGCGCGACGACCGGCCCGACGTCGTCCTCGGCATCGAATCGCGCGGCTTCGCCCTCGGCCCCGCGGTCGCCCTGATGCTCGGCGTCGGCTTCGCGCCCGTGCGCAAGGACGGGGCGCTCCTACCCGGCGATGTCGTACGGGAGGTCGCGGACGCGGACTACCGCGGCGTCCGCCGCGGCTTCTCCGCCCTGCGCGACCTGCTCCTGCCCGGGCAGCGCGCTGTGCTCGTCGACGACTGGATCGAGACGGGCAGCCAGGCGCGGGCCGCCGCGGCGCTCGTCGCGAGCTGCGGTGCGACGCTTGCGGGCATCGCGGTGATCGTCGACGAGCTGCGCCCCGGGATGCGGGCGGTGCTGCCGCCCGTCCGGAGCCTGGCGACGGCTGACCAGCTGCGCTGAGCCCGTAGCGGCTGTCGCGATCGCGCGGTCAGCGCCCGTCGCGGCTGCGGTAGAGGGTCATGAGCGTCGCCGAGATGCGGCCGCCCGGGCCGAGCCGGTGGCCGTTCGCCTCGAGCC
>NZ_QWGT01000049.1 GCF_003576405.1 Clavibacter lycopersici | reverse complement strand
CGGCGCCCGTGCCCGCATCGCCCGAGTCGAGCCGCATGCCGCCGGCGATCCGCGCGGCGCCCCACGCCGCACCGACGCCCGCGGCCGGGTAGACCTGCTCGATGACGGCGTCCGCCTCGCCCAGGTGCGGCAGCGCGAGATCCACCTCGCGCTCGGCGTGGGCCTGGCGCCACGCGATCACGTAGGTGTCGGGGGACCCGGCCACGTCGAACGCGACCGTGGTCCAGGCGTCGTCCCAGGACGGCAGCCCGGTGGGGAAGCGCGGCGTCGACCGCGCGAGCTCGTGACGCGTCTCCTTGTGCACCCGCACGGCGTCCGCGACGAGGTCGAGCCCGTGGTCGTCCATGCCGCTCAGCACGCCGGCCTGGTAGAGGCGGCCGGCGAGGCCGGTGCACTCGGTGAAGACGACCATCTCGTCGGTCATGTCGGGCTGCGGGTAGGCCCAGTTGCCGGCCTGCTCGGGGAGGATGTGGGCGAGGGCGCCGACCGCGATCATCGGGTACAGGAGCGGGTCCTGCTGGTCCGAGGTCGACTGCATCTGCAGGACCCGGAGCATCGCGGCGTCCGAGCGCATCGCGCCCGAGCCGCAGTTCTCGAGGATCAGGTCGGGGTGCCGGTCGAGCACGTCCGAGAGCCATGCGAGCAGCGCGCGGTTGTGCTCGAGGAGGCCGGCGCCGACCGAGGGCGCCTCGAGGTCCGTGCCTGCGCCCGGCGTGACGTTGTAGTCCAGCTTGAAGAAGCCGACGCCGAGGTCGCCGACGAGCCGGTCGACTGCCTCGTCGAGGTGCGCGCGGGCCTCGGGCGAGCGGAGGTCGAGCAGGTAGCGCGCGTTCTCGACGATGCGCACCCCGCCGCGCTGCAGGAACGCCGAGTCGGGCAGCGTCCGCGCCGCGAGGCTGTCGACGCCCACGACCTCGGGCTCGAGCCACAGGCCCGCGACCATGCCGTGCGAGCGGATCCGATCGAGGACCGACGACAGGCCGGAGGGGAACCGCGCGGTCGACGGCTGCCAGTCGCCGACGCTCGCCCACCACCCGGCGGTGTCGTCGTACCAGCCGGCGTCGATGCAGAAGACCTCGGCGCCGACGCGCGCGGCGGCGTCGATGAGCGGCAGGAGCTTGCCCTCCGTGGGGTCGCCCTCGAGCGTGTTCATGTAGTCGTTGAAGACCACGGGGAGCGCGTCGCCCGCGGCGTGCCGGCGGTTCGACGCGCGGCGCAGGTCGGCCAGGCGCCCGAAGGCGTCCTCCAGGGATCCGGCGGCCGTGAAGGAGACGGGCACGCTCGTGAAGGTCGTGGTGTCGTCGAGCACGACGGACCACTGGTGCAGCGTGTCGGTGGGGCCGAGCACGGCGACGTACGCGCCGTCGCGGGACCGGTCGGCGCGCGGCGGGCCGAAGGGGGTGTCGCTGAAGAGCCGGTCCTCCAGGGGGACGCCGCCGTGGCCCCAGTCGGGATCCTCGCCGAGCTCGAAGGACCACGCGCCGTTGTGCTCGACCTGCCAGGCCAGGGTGCGGCCGGTGCGGCGGTCGCGCGCGGCGCCCGCGGGGTTCGCGACGCCCGACGACCACGTGCTGAGGCTCGACACCGCGAGGCGGTTGCGGCTCGTCTCGCCGCGCGCCGTGCGGTCGATGTCGACGAGGCCGGGGGAGCGCAGGGCGCGGGACGTCCAGCGGTTCTCCGAGCACCAGCCGCTGTCGGCCCACCAGAGGTCGACGTCGTTCGGGGAGTCGGAGACGACGGCTCCGGTCGCGAGGCTCGTGACCGCCCAGACGGGCAGGGGTGCGCTGCCCGGATCCAGCGCGAGGGTGGTCGTGGTGCGGACCGCGGGGACGCCCGCGTGCGCCTCGAGCACGGTGGTCGCGACCAGGCCGGACGCCTCGTGGCGCTGCACGATCTCCAGCCGGTCCACGCCGTCGCGCGACGAGGCGGCGGAGCTCGCGTACCGCAGCCCGGCGCCGAGCGCCGTGCCGTCGTAGCGGTAGCTGTTGTTGATCCGGCCCCACGCCGGCGAGAGCACCTCGACCAGCGGCTGGCGCGGCGTGGCGCGGGCGATCGCCGATGCGTCGTCGGCCCCGTCGGCCCCGTCGTCCGGGGATCCGCCCACCTCCACGAGGCGCACCGGCCCGTCCGCGTCGTGCTCGAACACGAGCCCCAGGCCGCCGGCCTCCCACGGGATCGAGGTGGTCACTGCGGTGTCGATGACGGTCACGAGGGCTCCGTTGCGCTTCGTCGGGCGGGTGTCACGAGCGACTGTATCCCTCGGTCCGCACGAAATGAAAGCGTTTCCATTCGTTACCATCCCGTGACCTCCCGGCATTGTGCGGACATGGGCCCGAAGTCACACTGAGGGCGGCGGAGGCCCTCACCGGCACCGCTGCCCGCGATGGAGCGGGAAGGACGAAGGAGTCTCGATGGCACTCTCCGTGGACGCCCGCGGCACCCATTCCGGCCGGCCGGCGACGGCCCCCGCATCGACCGGCTCCGGCCGCTCCGGCGGCGCACCGCCACCGCGCCGGGCTCGACGGCGGGACGACACCCGCCTCGCCGCGCTGTTCCTCATCCCGGCCACGATCGGCCTCGTGGTCTTCTACTTCTGGCCGCTCCTCCGCGGCATCTGGCTGAGCTTCACCTCGTGGGACCTGCTCTCCCCGGCCCGCTTCATCGGCATCGAGAACTACCAGCGCATGCTGGCCGACCCGATCTTCTGGAACGCCGCGCGCGTCACCGTCTACTACGTCGTCCTCAACATCGGGTTCCAGACGGTCATCGCCCTCGGCATCGCCATCCTCATGCAGCGGCTGACGCAGTCGACGCTCCTCCGCGGCGTGATCCTCGCGCCCTACCTCGTCTCGAACGTGGTCGCGGCGCTCGTCTTCCTCTGGATCCTCGACTTCCAGCTCGGCATCGGCAACCAGCTCCTCGAGTGGGTCGGCCTCGACCGCATCGGGTTCTTCACCACCGAGGCCTGGGTGATCCCGACCATCGCGGCCGTCAACGTCTGGCGGCACATGGGCTACACGGCGCTGCTGATCTTCGCGGGGCTGCAGGCGATCCCCGCGAACTACTACGAGGCCGCCAGGGTCGACGGCGCGTCCGAGTTCCGCATGTTCCGCGGGATCACGATGCCGCTGCTGCGCCCCGTGCTCGGCCTCGTGCTGATCATCTCGGTGATCGGCTCGTTCCAGGTGTTCGACACCGTCTCGGTGACCACAGGCGGCGGCCCCGTCGACGCCTCCCGGCTGCTGCAGGTCTACATCTACGACAAGGCGTTCGCGCAGTTCGACTTCGGCTACGCGTCGACGCTGAGCGTCGCGATGCTGATCATCCTGGTGATCGTCACCTACTTCCAGTACCGCATCACGCGGGCCGGCCAGTCCGACCTGAACTAGGAGCCGTCATGACACAGCTGCAGACCCCTCCCGTCGTGCCCGTCCGCCCCGACGTCGACGGCGCCGACGCCCCGCCCCGGCCGCCGCGCCCCGCCCGGCCCCGCCGCCCGATCCCGTGGGGTCGCATCGCCGCGTGGGTGGTGATGGGGATCCTCATCCTCGTGACCGTGTTCCCCTTCTACTGGATCCTGCGCACCGCGCTCTCGAGCAACGGCGCGCTGTACGGCAACGCCACATCGCTGCTGCCGGCGGACTTCACCTGGAACGGCTTCCTCCGCGTCTTCGGCCTGCAGTCGGTCGACGACGCGATCGCCGACGGGGGATCCGGCGCCAAGCTCGACTTCTGGCGCTACCTCGGCAACTCGGTGGTGGTCTCCACGACCGTGACCGTGTGCCAGGTGTTCTTCTCCGCCATGGCCGCCTACGCGTTCTCGCGGCTCGTCTGGCGCGGCCGTGACTTCGTCTTCGGGTTCTTCCTGCTGTCCCTGATGGTCCCCGTGATCTTCACGCTGCTGCCGAACTTCCTGCTGGTCAAGCAGCTGGGCCTCATCGACAGCCTCCTCGGGATCATGCTGCCGTCGCTGTTCATGACGCCGTTCGCGATCTTCTTCCTGCGGCAGTTCTTCATGAACGTGCCCAAGGAGGTGGAGGAGGCGGCGCTGGTCGACGGCGCGAGCAAGCTCACGATCTTCTTCAAGGTGATCATCCCGATGTCGGCGGCGCCCATCGCGACCGTGAGCATCCTCACCTACATGAGCAGCTGGAACGACTACTTCTGGCCGCTGATGGTCAGCTACACGGACGACTCGCGCGTGCTCACGGTGGCGCTCGGGGCGTTCAAGTCGCAGAGCCCGACGGGCGGGCCGGACTGGTCGGGCCTCATGGCCGCGACGCTCGTGGCGGCGCTGCCGATGATCCTGCTGTTCGGGGTCTTCGCCAAGCGCATCGTCAACAACATCGGCTTCAACGGCATCAAGTGAGGACCACGACCATGTCGACGACGACATCCCGTTCCGCCCGCACCACCCGTCCCCGTCGCCGCCTCCGACGGCTGGCCGCCCTCGCGGTGGCGGCGGCCTCGTTCGCGGCGCTCTCCGGCTGCGCCTCCGCGCCGGGGGCCGCATCGGGCACGGTCACGGTCGACTACTGGCTGTGGGAGTCCCTGCAGCTGCCCGGCTACGAGAAGTGCGCGACCGCGTTCGAGGCGGAGAACCCGGACGTCGACGTCCGGATCACGCAGTACGGCTGGGCCGACTACTGGCAGAAGCTCACCGCGGGGCTCGTCGCGGGCGCCGGGCCCGACGTGTTCACGGACCACCTCACGAAGTACCCCGAGTTCGTCAGCCGCGGCGTGATCCTGCCGCTCGACGACTTCCCCGCGACCGCCGGCCTCGACCCCGCCGACTACCAGGCGGGCCTCGCCGAGCTGTGGAAGGGCCAGGACGGGAAGCAGTACGGATCCCCGAAGGACTTCGACACCGTCGCCCTCTTCTACGACGAGGCGGTGCTCGCGAAGGCCGGCATGACGCCGGCCGACCTGCAGGGCCTCACCTGGAACCCGGAGGACGGCGGCACGTTCGAGGAGGTCATCGCGCACCTCACGGTCGACGCCAACGGCGTGCGCGGGGACGAGGAGGGCTTCGACCCGACGCGCGTCGTCACGTACGGCCTCGGATCCAACGGCGCCGGCGACACCAACGGGCAGACGCAGTGGGCGTGGCTCGCGGGGGCGACCGGATGGGAGTTCACGAACGCACCCGTGTGGGGCGACCGGTACGCCTACGACGACCCGCGCTTCAAGGACTCGATCGCGTGGCTGTTCGGCCTCGTGGAGAAGGGGTACCTGCCGCCGTACGAGCGCGTCGGCACGGCGCCGAACCTCGTGCAGCAGCTCGGATCCGGCCAGGCGGCTCTCGTCGCCGACGGCTCCTGGACCATCTCCAGCTACGCCCGGCTGCAGGGCGTGGACCTCGGCATCGCGAGCGTGCCGATCGGGCCGATCGGGCACCCGGTCTCCATGTACAACGGGCTCGGCGACTCCATCAGCGCGCAGACCGACGCGCCCGAGGAGTCGGCCCGCTGGGTCGCGTTCCTCGGCTCGGACGAGTGCCAGACCATCGTCGGGAAGGAGGGCGTGATCTTCCCGGCGCGGCCCGCGGGCACCGAGGCCGCCATCCAAGCGTTCGCCGACAAGGGCTTCGACGTGAAGCCGTTCACCGACCTCGTGGACGACGGGAACACGATCCTCTTCCCGGTGACGAACAACGCCGCGGAGATCCTCGCGATCATGAAGCCCGTGATGGACAGCATCTACATCGGCAGCGAGCCCGTCGACTCGCTCGACCAGGTGAACGAGCGGGTCAACCGGCTGTTCGAGTGAGGCGCGGGCGGGCGGACGCTGGTCGTCCGCCCGCGCGTCGCCCAGGATGGGAGCACGGCCGCGCCGGGCGGCGCTTCGACGACGAAGGGGATCCGACATGGGCACGATCACGATCACGGGAGGATCCGGGCGCATCGCCACGAGCATCCGCCCGCTGCTCCTCGCGGCCGGGCACGAGCTGCGGCTGCTCGACGTGGTGGAGCCGCCGACGCCGCTCGCGCCGGGGGAGACCTCGGCCATCGTCGACACGACCGACGTGGACGCGTGCGCGGAGGCGTTCCGCGGATCCGACCTCGTGGTGCACCTCGCGGCGCACGCGGCCGAGCGGCCGTGGGAGGCGATCCAGCGCGTGAACAACGACGGCGCGCACGCCGTGCACGAGGCGGTCGTGCGGGCGGGGGTGCCGCGGATCCTCGCGGCCAGCTCCATCCACGCGGTCGGCTTCCTGCCCGCGACCGATGCCGCGCGCGAGGACGTGCCCGCGCCGCGGCCCGACACCTTCTACGGCCTGAGCAAGGTGCTGCTCGAGGGGCTCGGCAGCATGTACGCCGACCGGCACGGGCACGTCGTGGTGAGCGTGCGGATCATGACGGCGGAGCCCGAGCCGTCGCAGGCCCGCAGCGTCTCGACCTGGCTGTCGGCGGGCGATGCGGCCCGGCTGGTGGAGGCCGTGCTCCGCCTCGACGAGCCCGGCCACCGGATCGTGTGGGGCGTCTCGCGGAACACGCGCCGCTGGGTCTCGCTCGCGGCGGGCGAGGCGATCGGCTACTTCCCCGAGGACGACGCGGAGGTCTTCGCGCACCGCTTCCCGGAGCTCGGGGAGGACACGTCGCCGCCCGCGGGCGTGCTGCTCGGCTCGATCTTCACGGAGGTGGAGCTGGGGAGCGACATGGGGTGAGGCGGGCGGCCGGTCCGCGCGCACGCGGTGTCGCCGGGCGGCCGTACGCTTTCCCCATGCGGTCCTTCCGACGTGCGGGATCCGCGCGCACCCCCGAGCCCGGCGACGGCTCCATGCCCGACACCCGCGGCCCCGCGAAGGCCCCCCGCGCGAAGCTCCCGCGCGACGTCCTCGTCCTCGGCGTCATCGCGTTCTTCGTGATGGTCGGCTTCGGCGTGGTCGTGCCCGTGCTGCCCGTCTACGCGGAGAGCTTCGGGGTCGGCAGCTTCGAGGTCGGTGCGGTGATCTCCGCGTTCGCCCTCATGCGCTTCGTGATGAGCCCGTTCGTCGCGCGCCTCATCGACTGGAGCGGGGAGCGCACGGTGCTCGCGGTCGGCATCGCGATCGTGGCGGTCTCCTCGGGCCTCGCGGGGCTCGCGCAGGACTACGTGCAGCTGCTCCTCCTCCGCGGCGCGGGCGGCATCGGGTCGGCGATGTTCTCGGTGGCCGCGATGACGCTGCTGCTCGGCTCGACGGATCCGACCCGCAGGGCCCGCGCGATCGGCTTCTACCAGGGCGGCTTCCTCATCGGCGGCATGGCCGGGCCCGCGCTCGGCGCCGTGCTCGCGACCATCTCGCTCACCGCTCCCTTCTTCTTCTACGCCGCCACGCTCGCCGTCGCGAGCGTCATCGGGCTGCTGCTCCTGCGGCCGCGCACGCGCGATGTGGCGTCGACCGGGACGCCCGAGGTCGTGATCCCGTTCGGCCGCGTGCTGCGCGACCCCCGCTACCGCGCGGCGCTGCTCGCGAACCTCGGCAACGGGTGGGCGTCGATGGGCGTCCGCAGCGCGCTGATCCCGCTGCTCGTCGTCGCCGTGATCGGCGCGGATCCCTCGGCCACCGGCATCGCGTTCGCGTGCGCCGCCGTGGTGCAGGCGCTCGCGCTCGCGCCCGCCGCGCGCTTCGTGGACACGCGCGGTCGCCGCCCCGCGATCGTCGGCGCGTACGGCGTCGCCGGGCTGCTGATGATCGCGATCCCGTTCGCCCCCGACATGATCGTGCTCACGGTGCTGCTCTGCGTGTACGGCGCGGCCGCCTCGTTCATGGGCACGGCGCCGGCAGCTGCGGTGGGCGATGCCGCGGGCGCCCGCAGCGGACGCCCCGTCGCCGTGTTCTCGATGGTGTCGGACCTCGGCGCGATCGTCGGCCCGCTCGTCGCCGGCTTCCTCGCGGACGCGTTCTCGTACCCGGTCGCCTTCGCGACGGGCGCCGTGCTGCTGCTCGCCGCCTCCGCGTACGCGCTGCTGCGGATGCCGCGGGACGAGCGCGTGGCGGCGCCCGCCGCGAGCTGATCCGGTCGCCCGGCGCATCCTCCACCGCCGGATCCGCGGCTGGAGCGCGCGTCCTCGGACGTCATGCGCAGGATCCGCCCGCCGCCTTCCGTATCCTCGACACCGTGACGACTCCCCCGAAGAAGCCGCTTCCCCTCGAGCACGACACCACCCGCGACGGCACGCGCGACGCCGTCGAGCCGGCGCTCCGATCCGACGTCAGCCACCTCGGCGGCCTCCTCGGCCAGGTGCTCCGCGAGTCCGGCGGGGAGGATCTGCTCCGCGACGTGGAGCGGCTGCGCGAGCTGGTGATCGACGCGTACGAGCGCGCGAGCGACGCATCCATCGACGACGCCGAGCGGCTCGTCGCCACGTTCACGCCCGAGCGCGCGGAGCAGGTCGCCCGCGCGTTCACCTGCTACTTCCACCTGGCCAACCTCGCCGAGGAGCACCACCGCGTGCGCGTCCTCCGCGAGCGCGAGGCCGCGTCGGGCTTCGTGCCCGACTCCATCCCGGACGCCGTGGGCACGCTCACCGAGGAGCTGGGCCGCGACGAGGCGATGCGACGGCTCGGCGAGATGCGCTTCCACCCCGTGCTCACCGCGCACCCGACCGAGGCCCGTCGGCGGGCCGTGGCCACGGGGATCCGCCGCATCGGCGACCTGCTCACCGAGCGCGACGGCGCGGTCGCCTGCACGCTCACGGGCGCCGACGTCGACCGGCGGCTGCTCGAG
The DNA here is from genome assembly GCF_003576405.1 of Clavibacter lycopersici. GTDB lineage: Bacteria > Actinomycetota > Actinomycetes > Actinomycetales > Microbacteriaceae > Clavibacter > Clavibacter lycopersici. The sequence continues at coordinate 5,837 of NZ_QWGT01000049.1, read as the reverse complement.
GAGATCGACGGCCTGTGGCGCACGTCGCCGCTGCGCACCACGCGGCCCACCCCGCTCGACGAGGTGCGCACCGCGATGGGCGTCTTCGACCAGACCCTGTTCGAGGTCGTGCCGCGCGTCTACCGCCTGCTCGACGACTGGCTGCTCGGCGACGAGGCCGGGGTGCGCGAGGCCGTGGCGCCCGCGTTCTTCCGCCTCGGCAACTGGATCGCGGCGGATCGCGACGGCAACCCGTACGTCACCGCGGCCGTCACCGAGGAGGCCGCGGGCATCGCCAGCGAGCACATCCTCCTCGGGCTCGAGCGCGTGGCCCTGCGGGTCGGCCGGTCGCTCACGCTCGGCGACGCCGACACCCCGCCGAGCGCGGAGCTGCGCGAGCTGGCCGCCGCGCAGGACGCGCTCGCGCCGCATCTCACCGCCCGCATCGGCACCCGCGCGCCCGCCGAGCTGCACCGCCGCGTGCTGCTCGTGATCGCCGACCGCCTCGCCGCCACGCGCACGCGCCACGACGACCCCATCGCCTACCCGTCGGCCGCCGAGCTGCTCGCCGACCTCCGCGTGCTGCAGTCGTCCCTGCGGGATGCGGGCGCGCACCGCATCGCGGGCGGCGAGCTGCAGGGCCTCATCTGGCAGGCCGAGACCTTCGGGTTCCACCTGGCCGAGATGGAGGTGCGCCAGCACTCGCAGGTGCACCGCGAGGCGCTGCGCGAGGTGCTCGCGGTGGCCTCGGCGGATGCGTCGGGCGACCAGGCTCCCGAGCTCGCGCCCATGACGGTCGAGGTGCTCGACGTGTTCCGCACGCTCGCCCGCCTGCAGGAGCGGCACGGCGTCGCGCCGTTCTCGCGCTTCATCGTCTCGTTCACCCAGTCGGCCGACGACATCCGCACGGTGCACGAGCTGGCCGCGCTCGCGCTCGGGTCCGCGGAGGACGCGCCCGTGCTCGACGTCATCCCGCTGTTCGAGACGTTCGCGGATCTCGACGCGAGCACGCGGATCCTCGACGAGATGATCCGCCTGCCCCAGGTGGAGGCGCGCCTCGCGGCGACGGGCCGCAAGCTCGAGGTGATGCTCGGCTACTCCGACTCGTCCAAGGACGTCGGGCCCGTGTCCGCGACCTTCGCCCTGTTCGACGCGCAGGCGCGCATCGCGACCTGGGCGCGGGAGAACGACATCGAGCTCACGCTCTTCCACGGCCGCGGCGGCGCCCTCGGGCGCGGTGGCGGTCCGGCCGACCGCGCCGTGCGGGCCCAGCCGCCGGGATCCGTCGACGGCCGCTTCAAGCTCACCGAGCAGGGCGAGGTGATCTTCGCCCACTACGGCGACAAGCGCATCGCCGCCCGCCACATCGAGCAGATGGCCGCCGCGACGCTGCTGGCGTCCGCGCCCTCGAACGAGGAGCGCAACGCGGCCGCCGCGCACGGATCCGCCGAGATGGTCCGCACCATGGACGAGGCCTCGCGCGCCCGCTTCTTCGAGCTCGTGAAGGCGCCCGGCTTCGCGCCGTGGTTCGCGCAGGTCACGCCGATGGAGGAGATCGGCCTGCTGGCGCTCGGCTCCCGGCCCGCCCGCCGCGGCCTGTCGGTCGAGTCGCTCGAGGACCTGCGCGCGATCCCGTGGGTGTTCGCGTGGACGCAGGCGCGCATCAACCTCACCGGCTGGTTCGGCCTCGGATCCGCGCTGGCCGCCGTCGGCGACGAGGCCGTGCTCCGGAACGCCTACGACGAGTGGCCGCTGTTCACCTCGATGATCGACAACGTCGAGATGTCGCTCGCCAAGACCGACGGCCGCCTCGCCGAGCGCTACCTCGCCCTCGGCGACCGCCCGGATCTCGCGGCGCTCGTCACGGAGGAGATGGAGCTCACGCGCGAGTGGGTGCGCAAGGCGACGGGGCGCGAGGAGATCCTCGAGGGCCGGCCGGTGCTGCGCCGCGCGGTGCGCCTGCGGAGCCCGTACGTCGACGCGCTGTCGCTGCTGCAGCTGCGGGCCCTCCGCGCGCTGCGCACCTCGGCCGAGACGGCGCCCGGCCAGGCCGACCCGACGGATCCGGACCACCGGCTCCTGCTGCTCACCGTCAACGGCATCGCGGCGGGGCTGCAGAACACGGGGTGATCCTCGCCCGTCCCGACGCGACGGCGGCCGGTCCCCGAGGGGGCCGGCCGCCGTCGTCCGTCGCGCGGGGGTGCGGGCTACGCCGCCCCGACCTCCCGGCGGATCGCCGCGGCGAACCGGTCGATGTCGTCCTCGGTGGTGTCGAAGGAGCACATCCAGCGCACCTCGCGGCGGGCCGGGTCCCAGTCGTAGAAGCGGAACTCGGAGCGGAGGCGGTCGGCGACGCCCTCGGGGAGGATCGCGAACAGGCCGTTCGCCTGCGTCTCCTGCGTGAACTCGACGCCGTCGACGCCGTCGAGCGCGGCCCGGAGCCGGGCGGCCATGCCGTTCGCGTGGCGGGCGGAGCGGAGGTAGAGGGGCACGCCGTCGACCTCGGATCCGAGCAGCGCCAGCAGCTGCGCGCTCACGAAGCGCATCTTCGACGCGAGCTGCATGTTGAGCTTGCGCAGGTAGGTCAGCCCCTCCGACGCCTCGGGGTCGAGCACCACGATCGCCTCGCCGTAGAGCAGGCCGTTCTTGGTGCCGCCGAAGCTCACGACGTCGACGCCCGCGTCGGACGTGAAGGCGCGGAACGGGGCGTCCAGCGTGGCCGCCGCGTTGGAGAGGCGCGCGCCGTCCATGTGCAGGCGCATGCCGCGCTCGTGCGCGTGGTCGGCGATCGCCCGCACCTCGGCCGGCGTGTAGACGGTGCCGAGCTCGGTGGTCTGGGTGATGCTCACGGCCAGCGGCTGCGCACGGTGCTCGTCGCCCCAGCCCCATGCCTCCCGGTCGATGAGCTCGGGGGTGAGCTTGCCGTCCTCGGTCGGCACCTGCAGGAGCTTGATGCCGGCGACGCGCTCGGGGGCGCCGCCCTCGTCGGTGTTGATGTGCGCGGTGGTCGCGCAGACCACGGCGCCCCAGCGCGGCAACATCGAGAGGAGGCCCGTGACGTTGGCGCCCGTGCCGTTGAAGACGGGGAACGCCTCGGCGCCGCGGCCGAAGTGCTCGCCCACGACCTCCCGCAGGCGTGCCGTGTACGCGTCGCCGCCGTAGGCGACCTGGTGCCCGCCGTTCGCGGCCGCGATGGCCTCGAGCGCCTCGGGGTGGATCCCGGAGTAGTTGTCGGAGGCGAAGCCGCGGGCGGCGGTGTCGTGGAGCTGCAAGGGGGAGGCGGGGGTGGTGGCGTCGGTCACGGTGTCCATCCTCGCCTACCCGGCGGCCGCCCCGAGCGCGCAGCTGCGGGACGGGGCGGCGGCGCTCACGGGACGAGGATCACCTTGCCCGCGACCGTGCGGGACTCGGCGAGCTCCAGCGCGGCCGCCGCCTCGGCGAGCGGGAAGCGCCCGGCGATGGAGGCCGTCAGCGTCCCGTCGGCGACGAGGGCCAGCACCTGCCCGAGGTCCTCCTGCAGGCGCGCGCGGAAGCGGCGCGGGCGGAGGGAGTGGCCGGCCCACAGGTCGTAGAACGCGGCGTGCCGGCCGTTCGGCAGCGCATCCCACGCCAGCAGGCGCCCGAGCGCCTTCATGAAGGCGGGCCATACGCTGCCCGTGCCCTGGACGGCGCTGATGATCGAGTAGGTGACGAGCGCACCGCCGGGCGCGAGGAGCTCGAAGCCGAGCTTCGTGACGTCCCCGCCGATGTTGTCGAACACGGCGTCGACGCCGCCGGGGGCCAGCCGGAGGACGATGCGGGCGAGGTCGGGATCCGCGTAGTCCACGGGCTCGACACCCGCCGCCCGCAGCGCGTCGTGGTGGCGCGGGGAGGCGGCGCCGATGACGCGGATGCCGGCGTGGTGCGCGAGCTGGATCAGGATGCCGCCCACGCCGCCGCTCGCCCCGAACAGGAGGACCGTGCCGCCGCGCTCGACGCGCGCCGCCCGGTGCAGCATCTGCCACGCCGTGACGCCGTTGACCGTGACGGCCTCCGCCTGCTCGGGGAGCACGCCGTCCGGCACGACGACCGCGTCGCGCGCCGCGACGACCGCGTGCCCGGCCCACGCGCCGGTCTTCGTCATGACGGCGACGCGCTGCCCGAGGAGCGCGTGATCCCCGCCCGGGCCGACCTCGAGCACGCGGCCCACGAGGTCGTAGCCGGGCGTGAACGGGAAGGCGGGCTGGCCGAAGTAGCGGCCGCGGCGCATCGCCTGCTCGGCGAAGGACACGCCCGTCGCCTCGACCTCGATGAGCAGCTGCCCGCAGCCGGGGCGTTCGACGGCCGCCTCCTCGACCAGGAGGCCGGACGGCTCGACGAGTCCGGGCAGGACGACGCGGGTGGTGCGGGTGGGGGTGATGGTGGCGTTCATGGTGGGGCTCCTTGGTTATTGATCGAACAGTCACAAGTCGTGACACGGGGGGACGCCGCCGGAGGGGCGGCGCGGTGGGGCGGGATCAGCCGGAGTGGCGGATCCCGGAGGAGATGATGCGGGCCCACTCGGCGCGGACGTCCGAGAGGTCGGCCTGCACGACGAGGTGGCAGAGCTGGCCGTACGCGATGAAGCGCTGGACGGCGTCGTGGTCGGCGCCGGATCCGACGCTCACGGCCCGGACGACGGCGGCGAGACCGCGCCGCACGGCCTCGCGGATCTCCGGCACCTCGCACGCCGACTGCGCGTGCACCTGGAGCCGGATGAGGTCGCGGTCCTCGATGAGGGCGATGTACGCGAGCGTCATCGCCTCGAGCCGGTCGGTCGGGTCCGTGGACGCGGCCTCCTCGCCCGCCTTCGCGAGGGCGGCGGCGACGAGCTCGTAGCAGCGGTCGACGGCCGCGACGAAGACGCCGAGCTTGCCGGGGAAGAGGCGGAAGACGTACGCGGGGGAGACGCCGGACGCCTGCGCGACGTCGGTGACGGGCGTGGAGTGGTAGCCCGTGCGGGAGAAGACGGCGACGGCGGCGGAGGTGATGCGCTCGCGCTGCGCCTCGGCGGTGGAGCGGGTGGCGGTGCCGGTCGTCGTCATGTGACTGATCGAACACTAACCAACCTAGGGTGTCAAGGGCCGGGCTCCGACCGCATCGTGTTGCAGGCCGGGCGCTGTCCGACGAGGCCCGCCGGTCGACCGGCCCCTCGGCTCCGCCCCTAGCCTTCGAGCATGCGATCCCGGCTCCTCCACGCCCGCGAGTCCTTCTGGCTCCTGCCCGCGCTGCTCGGCCTCGGGGCGGTGGTCCTCGCGCTCGGCCTCGTGGAGGTCGACCGGCTGCTCGTCGCCGCAGGCATCGACGACATCCCGCTCGTGGAGGACCTCTCGGCGACCGGCGGCCGGGCGATCCTCTCGGCCATCGGCGGCACCATGCTCGGCGTGGCGGCGACCTCCTTCTCCATCACGATCTCGGTGCTCGCGACCACGTCGTCCTCGTACGGCCCGCGGCTGGTGCGGAACTTCATGGCCGACCGCGGCAACCAGGTCGTGCTCGCGGTGCTGACGTCCACGTTCCTGTACGCGCTCATCGTGCTGCGCTCCATCCACACGGAGGAGGACGGCGTGGTCGGGTTCGTGCCGGTGCTCGCCGTGAGCGCGGCCGTGCTGCTGGCCGTGGCGGACGTCGCGGTGCTCGTGTACTTCATCCACCACATCGCGATGTCGGTGCAGGTGACGACGCTGCAGACGCGCGTGCTCGCCGACCTCGAGCGCGTGATCGACGCGACGCGGCCGGCGCGGGACGCGGAGGCGGGTGCCGTCGCGACGGACGGACCCGGCGACCCGGATCCCGCGGGCCCCGTGCACGTGGTCCGCGCGGCCGCGACCGGGTACGTC
>NZ_QWGT01000048.1 GCF_003576405.1 Clavibacter lycopersici | reverse complement strand
ATGGGCGGGTGGATCCTCGCGGCCGCCGCCGTCGCGCTCCTCGCGGGCGGCGCCGCCCTCGGCTCCGCGCTCCGTGCCGGCGTGAGCGCGCCCGTCGCGGATCCGACGCCCGCCGCCTCGTCGCCCGCCCCGGGCCCGACCCTCGCCGAGGGCCTCCCCGCCGATGCCGTGAGCATGCGCTCCGAGCTCGACGACTCCGTCACCGCCCAGCTCGCGGTGACGGCCAAGCCGTGGGGCACGCGCTTCGACTGGAGCTGCGCCTACGCGGGCGGCGGCGCGGGCAAGGGCGCCTACGACCTCGTCGCGATCGACGCGGACGGCACCCGCACGGTCGTCGCGACCTGGGGCGCCGGCCAGGCGGAGGCGACCCAGCTCGCGGCCACGTCGGCCATCCCGATCGACCGCATCCGCGAGGTGCAGATCACCCCGTCCGACTCCGACGTGGTGCTGGCGAGCCGCGACCTCTAGGGTCCGGTGCCGATGAGCAGATCCGTTCCCCGCTCCCCTGCCGCCGAGGTGGCCGCGTACATCGCGGCGTGCTTGGTGCAGGGGAGGCGCGACCACGCTGTGCGCCACTTCATCCAGCTCGCCGACGATCTCACGGCGGCGCACGGCGATGACCGTGCGGTCATCGGGGCGGCCAGGCCGGAGACAACGGGGGAGCGGTGCTGGGACGCTGCCATCGCCGCTCTCGTCGAGCATCGCCTCCTCGAGGCCGACCTGCCCGTCCCTCGATGGGTGGCGGCTGAGGAGTTCCGGGTCAGCCCGCCATGGACGTTCGGCAGCGGCCTGTACGACATCCCCGTCGAGCCGGAGCGCGCTCTGCCGTCGTTCCTCCGTCACGGCGTGATGCTCGACCCGGACACCCTCGCGAGCGTCTAGGTCGGCTTCGCCGGAGCTGGGCGCCCCGGGCCGCATCCCACCACTGGCGCCACCCCCGCGCCGCCCCGTAGCCTGGCGTCCCACACCCGAGGAGACGCGAGCAGGCGAGGACCCGATGAGCGACCCGGCGATCCCGTCCGACATGCCCGACGCACCCGAGATGAGCGCCGGCGCGACCATAGATCCCGCCCGCTGGAAGCGCAACGCGACCCTCTTCCTCAGCGGCCAGACCGTCTCGCTGTTCGGGTCGATGCTCGTCCAGTACGCGGTCATGTGGTGGGTGACGTTCGAGACGCGGTCCGGCTTCGCCATCGCGCTCTACGCGCTCGCCGCGTTCCTGCCGCAGGGGATCGTGTCGATCTTCGGCGGCACGCTCGCCGACCGCATGAACCGCCGCGTGCTCGTCATCATCTCGGACAGCACCATCGCCATCGTCACGCTCGCGCTCGCCCTGCTCATGATGAACGGGATCACCGACCTCTGGATCGTGCTGCTCGCGGTCGGCGTGCGCTCGGTCGGGGCCGGCTTCCAGACGCCCGCGGTGCAGGCGATGATCCCGCAGATCGTGCCCGCCGATCAGCTGCTGCGCATCAACGGGATCTTCGGCACCATCCAGTCGGCCATGGCCCTGCTCGCCCCGGCCGCCGCGGGCGCGATCTTCGCCGCCTACGGGCTCGTCCCGCTGTTCTTCGTCGACGCGATCACCGCCGCCATCGGCATCGCGTTCCTCCTGCGGGTCGCCGTGCCGACGCTCGCCTCCATCGCCGACAAGACGTCGACCTACCGCGAGGACCTCGTGGAGGGCATGCGCTACATCGGCGGCAACCCGGTGGTGCGCTGGCTGCTGGCGGTGTTCGCGATCATCTTCCTGCTCACGGTGGCGCCGTCGTTCATCACGCCGCTGCTCATCGCCCGCACCTACGGCACCGAGGTGTGGATGGTGACGGTGCTCGAGGTCGCGTTCAGCGTGGGCATGCTCGGCGGCGGCGCCCTCGTCTCGACGGTGCTGGCGAAGGCCGACCGCATGACCATGATCCTGGTGAGCAGCTTCGGCTTCGCGGTCTTCACGACGGCGCTCGGCCTGAGCCCGAACCTCTGGGTGTTCTACGGCTTCATGTTCGCGTTCGGTCTGCTCGTGCCGTTTTTCTCGGCGCCGTTCATGACGCTCGTGCAGGAGACGGTCGCCCCCGAGATGCACGGCCGCGTCTTCAGCTACGTCGGCATCGTGATGGCCCTCGCGACGCCCGTGGGCGCGGCAGTCTTCGGCCCGCTCGCCGACGTCGTGAGCGTGGAGTCGCTGCTGGTCGTCGCGGGGATCCTCACGGCCGTCGTCATCCTCGTCGCGATCCTGCTGCCGTCCGGCCGTGCGGCGATCCGTCTGGCGCGCGCGAAGAAGGCGGAGGCGGACGCGGATCCCGCTGCGGACCCGGCGACGGGGACGGCGTCCACCGAGGTCGACCCGGCCCGCTCGGCGCCGGGCTCCTAGGCCGCCCCGCGATCCCCGAGGTCGTCCGCGTAGGCGAGGACGGCGCGGCCGTACTCCGGCAGCGCGGGCGCGAGACGGCGCAGCGCCACGGCCAGCGCCTCCGTCGGCCGCCCGGCGTCGTGCAGCGCGAGCGCGAGGAACGCGTCGCGGCCGGGCGCGTGCGCGTCATCGGGCATCGCCTCGAGCAGCGCTACCGCCTCCCCGGCCTCGCCGACGTTGCGCAGGGAGCTCGCGAGCTGGATCACCGCGAACGGCCGGTGCTCCGGATCCAGCCCGCCCGCGATGGCCGCCCGGTACAGCGGCACGGCCTCCGCCTCGCGCCCCACGAAGTCGTGCGCGCACGCCAGCTCGTAGAGCGCCCGTGGGTCGTCGGCCGGGCGCTCGGCGACCAGCGCGCGCATCCCGGCGACGGTCTCGTCCGCGCGCTCGTCGTCGGCGCTCGCCCAGAAGGCGGTGATCCGGGCGTCCCAGTCGTCGTGATCCATCCGCCCAGACTGTCAGGTGGGTCAGCGCGAGCGGTCGGCGACGAGGGGACCGTCCTCGCCGTCCTCCGGCGATGCAGCCCGCTCCGCTTCGTCCGCCGCGCGCTTCCGTGACGACCGCATCACGTTCCTCACGCCCCAGACCGCGTAACCCACGACCACCAGGGCCATCCAGATCCCCCGGACGGGACCGGCCGGGAGGAACACCGCCACGATCATGAGGGGGATCACCGCGTAGAACTTCACGATGGCGTTCTGGGTGCGGAACTCATCGTGATCCCGGACCTCCGCCGGCGTCGGCCGGCGCGTCCACGCCGACCTCGTCGCAGGCCGCTCGGCGTCGTCGTCTCCCATGCTCCGAGCCTGCCAGGCCCGCGGCCCGTCGTCAGCGCGAGCGCGCCGGTGGCGGACCCGTCGTCGCGCGGCGCACGAGCCGCGTCGGGAGCTGCACGCGCATCGCGTCGGGCTCGGTGCCGGCCATCAGCGACATGAGGAGGTCCACCGCGGTGGTGCCGAGGCGCTGCATGGGCTGGCGGATCGTGGTGAGCGGCGGCGTCATCTGCGAGGCCTCCGGGATGTCGTCGAAGCCGATGACGGAGAGGTCCTCGGGCACGCGGATCCCCAGCTCGGCCGCCACCTGCAGGATCGCGATGCCCGAGAGGTCGTTCGCCGCGAAGATCGCGGTCGGCCGGTCCGGCATCGAGAGCAGCGCGCGCGCCGGCTCGCGGGCGGCCGCCGTGAGGAACAGGCCCGCGCGCACGAGCACCGGGTCGAACGCGATCCCCGCGTCCTGCAGCGCGCGCCGGTAGCCGGCCTCGCGCAGGCTCGCGGAGCGGAGGTCGGGGCGGCCGGCGAGGAAGCCGATCCGCCGGTGCCCGAGCTCGATGAGGTGCCGGGTCGCCTGGAGCGCGCCGCCGAGGCTGTCGGACTCGACGCTCGGCAGGTCGGCCGGCCCGGTGTGCGGGTCGATGGAGACGACGGGGATCTCGGTCTGCGCGGTCACGACGGTGGGGGTCACCATGATCGCGCCGTCGATGAGGGTGCCGCTCAGGCGGCTGAGCGACCGGCGCTCCCACCCCGTGCCGTCGACCTGCCGGGATCCGCTGTACGCGAGCAGGTCGTAGCGCGACTTCCGCAGGGCCGCGCCCACGCCCTTGAGGATCTCGGCGCTGAACGGCTCGAAGTCCGCCACCAGCACGCCGATCACGCCGGTGCGGTGGGAGCGCATGCTGCTCGCGACGAGGCTCGACTCGTAGCCGAGGCGCTCGACGACCTCCATGACGCGGCGGGAGGTCTCGGCCGAGATGCCGTATCGGCCGTTCACCGCCTTGGAGACGGTGGACACCGAGACGCCGGCGGCAGCGGCGACGTCGTGGATGGTGGCGCGACGGGACATGGATGGGACCCTACGCCCGGGGAAAAGGATTTCGAAAACGTTTGACGGACATCGGAGCGCGACCGAGACTGGCCCGACCGGACCCCGTCACGACGAAGCGACGACGCGACGACGCGACAGCGGGCCNACCCACCAGGGTGCGCTCAATGAAGAGACAGGTAGAACGACATGAAGGCACGGAAGATCCTCACGGGATCAGCGGCCCTGCTGGTGGGGGCCCTCGCCCTCGCCGGGTGCAGCGGCAGCGGATCCGGCAGCGGCGACGACGGCGGCCCCGTCGAGATGACGCTGTGGCACAACTCCACCACCGGCCCGGGCAAGGCGTTCTGGGACAAGACGACGGCCGACTTCAACGCCGCGAACCCCGGCGTCACGGTCACGCCCACGTCGGTCCAGAACGAGGACCTCGACGGCAAGCTCCAGACGGCGCTCAACTCGGGTGACGCACCGGACCTCTTCCTGCAGCGCGGTGGCGGCAAGCTCGCCGCCACGGTCGCCGCGGGACAGGTCATGGACATCACCGACGGCATCTCCGCCGACTCCAAGGCCGGCATCGCGCAGAGCGCGTTCGACGCGAACAGCATCGACGGCAAGGCGTACGCCATGCCCGTCGCCGTGCTCCCCAGCGGCATCTTCTACAGCCAGGACCTCTTCACGGCGGCCGGCATCACGGAGACGCCCAAGACGATGGACGAGCTGAACGAGGCCGTCGACAAGCTCAAGGCCACGGGCGTCGCCCCCATCGCGCTCGGCGCGAAGGACGCCTGGCCCGCAGCGCACTGGTACTTCAACTTCGCGCTCCGCGAGTGCAGCTCGGACACCCTCGAGCAGGCCGCCACCGACAAGGACTTCAGCGACGACTGCTGGATCAAGGCGGGCGAGGACGTCGAGGCCCTCGTGGGCACGAACCCGTTCAACGACGGCTTCCTCACCACCGCGGCGCAGCAGGGCGCCGGCTCCTCGGCGGGCCTCATCGCCAACAAGCAGGCCGCCATGGAGCTCATGGGCGCCTGGGACCCGGGAGTCATCGCGGGCCTGACGCCCGACCAGAAGCCGCTGGCCGACCTGTCCTGGTTCCCCTTCCCGGAGATCTCCGGCGGCAAGGGCGAGCCCGGCTCCATCATGGGCGGCATCGACGGGTACTCCTGCTCCGCGCAGGCCCCGAAGGAGTGCGTCGACTTCCTCAACTACATCGGCACCGCCGACGTGCAGAAGGAGTACTACGCGGCCTTCAACGCCCCGCCCGTGAACACCGAGGCGCAGACCGCGGTCACCGAGCCGTACCTGCAGGAGATCATCACGGCGTACAACGACGCGCCCTACGTCTCCCAGTGGCTCGACACGGTCTACGGCCTGAACGTCGGCAACGCGATGAACGTCGGCGTCGTCGACCTCATGGCGGGCGACGGCAGCCCGGAGAAGCTCATCCAGACCGTCGGCGACGCGGCCAAGAAGGCCTAGGCGACCCGACATGGCTATCCGCGAGAGCTCGCTCGACGAGCAGCGTCCCGCGGCTGATCCTGCACACCCCGAGGGCGGCGTCGTGACGACGCCGCCCTCGGCGGTCCGTGCGCGACGCCGCGGCCTCGGCTGGTCCGGTCGCCTCGAGGTCCTGATCCTCGTCGGCCCGGCCCTCCTCTTCTTCCTCGGCTTCGTCATCTACCCCGTGGTGATGGCGGCCTACTACGGCTTCTTCAGCTGGCAGGGCTTCGGGCCGCCCACGGTCTTCGTGGGCTTCCGGAACTACATCACGATCCTCCAGGACCCCACGTTCCACGAGGCCCTGATGCACAACGCGGTCATCGTGGTCCTGTCGCTCGTGCTCCAGGGCCCGGTCGCGATCATGGTGGCCCTCCTCCTCAACAGGAAGCTGCGCGGCCAGTCGATCATCCGCGTGCTGATCTTCGTGCCGTACGTGATCTCCGAGGTCGTCGTCGGCACCGGCTGGAGCCTCATGCTCCAGGGCTCCGGCGCGCTCAACGGCTTCCTCGCGAACATCGGCCTGGCGGACCTCCAGCAGGACTGGCTCGCCAACCCGGACATCGCGATCTGGTCGCTCATGACGATCATCACGTGGAAGTACATCGGCTTCGCGGTGATCCTCTTCCTCGCCGGCCTCCAGGGCATCCCCGAGGAGCTCTCCGAGGCGGCCGCCATCGACGGCGCGTCGTACTGGCAGATCCAGCGGCGCATCACGCTGCCGCTGCTCGCGCCGACGCTGCGCATCTGGGCGTTCCTGTCGATCATCGGCTCGCTGCAGCTGTTCGACCTCGTCTACATCATCTGGGGCCAGTACATCTCGGCCACCGCGGGGACCTCGACCATGGCCACGTACCTCGTGGCCAACGGGCGCGGATCCGGCAACTACGGGTACGGCAACGCCGTCGCCGTGGTGCTGTTCCTCATCTCCCTGGTCGTCGCGCTCATCTACCAGCGCTTCATCCTCAACCGCGACACCGCCGGCGCCCTCACGGGCGAGGGAAGGAAGAAGAAGAAGTGACCGCCGTCACCGCAGCTCCGCGCAACGCGGACCTGGATCCCACCTACTCGGCCAAGGCGCCGAAGCCGAAGCGGGCGAAGGCGCCCGGCCAGGGCGGCAACCCCGTCCCGTACCTCGTCGCGGTCGTGCTCATCGCCCTGATGCTGACGCCGGTGGCGTACATCATCCTGGGCGGGTTCCGCACGAACGCGCAGATCACGACCGACCCGGCGGGCTTCCCGTCGCCGTGGCAGATCGGCAACTACCTCGACGTCCTCACGGGCTCGATGTTCTGGCAGCAGGTGGGCAACTCGCTCATCGCGGCGATCGGCACCACGGTCGGTGCGGTCGTGCTCGGCCTCATGGCGAGCTACGTGCTGGCCAGGTACACGTTCTTCGGCCGCGGGGCGCTCTACGCGCTCTTCGCGTCGGGGCTCATGTTCCCGATCACGGTGGCCATCACGCCGCTGTACATCGTGATCCGCTCGCTCGGGCTCACGAACTCGCTGCCGGGGATCATCCTCCCGCAGATCGCGTTCGCGCTCCCGACGACGATCATCATCCTGGTGCCGTTCCTGCGGGCCATCCCGGACGAGATCCAGGAGGCCGCGTTCATCGACGGGTGCAGCCGCATCGGGTTCTTCTTCCGCATGGTCGTGCGGCTGTCGATGCCGGGCGTCATCACCGTCGGGATCCTGGCGTTCATCGGCAGCTGGAACTCCTACCTGCTGCCGCTGTTCCTCCTGAGCGATCCGTCGATCTACACGCTCCCGCTCGGGGTGCAGTCGTTCTCGTCGCAGTACTCGGTGGACACGGCCAAGGTCCTGGCGTTCACGTCGCTGTCGATGATCCCCGCGCTGATCTTCTTCTCCATCTTCGAGCGTCGCATCGTCGGCGGTCTGACCGGCGCGGTGAAGGGGTGACCGGCGACGAGGCGCAGGCGCCCGTCGTCGTGGAGCTCCCCGAGGTGTCGGAGCGCGTGCGCGAGCTGCACGCGCGGATGACCCTCGAGGAGAAGCTCGCGCAGATCGTCGGCTACTGGGTCGACCAGGGCGGCGAGGTCGTCGCGCCCATGCAGGGCGAGATGGCCACGACCGGCCGGTACGAGGAGGCGACCGAGCACGGCCTCGGGCACCTCACCCGCGTGTACGGCACGCGGCCGGTGGATCCGGTGGAGCGCGCGTCGTGGCTGTGGGCCGAGCAGCGGCGCCTCCAGACGGAGACGCGGCTCGGGATCCCGGCGCTCGTGCACGAGGAGTGCCTCACCGGGCTCGCCGCGTGGCAGGCCGCGACCTTCCCCACTCCGCTCGCGTGGGGCGCGTCCTTCGACCCGGGGCTCGTGGAGGAGATGGCGACGCTCATCGGCGGATCCATGCGCGAGCTCGGCGTGCACCAGGGCCTCGCGCCCGTGCTCGACGTGATCCGCGACGCCCGCTGGGGCCGCGTCGACGAGTGCATCGCCGAGGACCCGTACGTGGTCGGCACCATCGGCACCGCGTACGTGAAGGGGCTGCAGTCGGCCGGGATCCACGCCACGCTCAAGCACTTCGTCGGCTACTCGGTCTCGCAGTCCGGCCGCAACCACGCGCCCGCGCACGTGGGCCCGCGCTTCGTGGAGGACGTGCTGCTGCCGCCCTTCGAGATGGCGGTGCTCGACGGCGGCGTGCGCTCGGTCATGAACTCGTACGCGGAGATCGACGGCGCGCCCGTCGGTGCCAGCCCTGAGTACCTCACCGACGTGCTCCGCGGCCGCTGGGGCTTCGACGGGGTCGTGGTCTCCGACTACTTCTCCGTCGCGTTCCTCCAGGTGATGCACGCCGTCGCGGGCGACCGCGGCGAGGCGGCGGCGCTGGCCCTCGAGGCCGGCATCGACGTGGAGCTGCCGACCGGCGACGCGTACCTCGCGCCGCTGGCCGATCGGATCCGCGCCGGGCTCGCCGACGAGTCGCTCGTCGACCGCGCCGTGCTCCGCGTGCTCGACGAGAAGGAGGAGCTGGGGCTGCTCGACGCGACGTTCGAGGATCCGCCCACGGTGATCGACCTCGACACCCCGGCCCACCGGGACGTCGCGCGTCGGCTCGCGGAGGAGTCCGTCGTGCTGCTCGCGAACGACGGCACGCTGCCGCTCGCGGGCGCCGGCCGGACCGCTCCCGGGCGCATCGCGCTGATCGGCCCCAACGCCGACAGCGCCGAGGCGCTCATGGGCTGCTACTCGTTCGCGAACCACGTGCTCGCGCACCACCCGGGCACGCCGCTCGGGTTCGCGATCCCGACGGTCGCCGAGGCCCTGCGCATGGAGCTGCCCGACAGCGAGCTCGTGCTCGTCGAGGGCGCCGACGTCGAGGGCGACGACCGCTCCGGCTTCGACGCCGCGGTCGAGGCGGCACGCGGATCCGACCTCGCGGTCGTGGTCGTCGGCGACCGGGCGGGCCTGTTCGGCCGCGGCACGGTCGGCGAGGGCAACGACGTCGAGAGCCTCGAGCTGCCGGGCGTGCAGCGCGAGCTGGTCGAGGCGATCCGCGCCACCGGGACCCCCGTGGTCATGGTGCTGCTCACCGGCCGGCCGTACGCCGTGGCGTGGGCTCTCGAAGGGGATGCGGCTCCGGCCGCCGTGCTGCAGGCGTTCTTCCCGGGCGAGGAGGGCGGATCCGCGATCGCGGGCGTCCTCTCCGGCCGGGTGTCGCCGTCGGGCCGCCTGCCGGTGTCGCTCCCGCGCTCCGCGGGCGCGCAGCCGTTCTCGTACCTTCACCCGATCCTCGGGGGCCCCTCCGAGGTGACGAGCGCGGATCCCACGCCCGTCCTCCCGTTCGGGCACGGCCTGTCGTACACGACCTTCGAGCGCACGAACCTCCGGGTCGAGGCGCCCGAGGTCACCGCGGGGGAGGCGTTCACCGCCACCGTCGAGGTCCGCAACACGGGTGACCGCGACGGCACCGACGTCGTGCAGCTCTACGCCCGCGACGTGCAGGGCAGCGTGACCCGGCCGGTCGCGCAGCTGCTCGGCTACCTGCGGCTGGACCTCGCCGCCGGCGAGTCCGCGCGCGTCACGTTCCGGGTGCCCACCACCCGCCTCGCCCTCACCGACCTGCGGTACCGCCGCGTGGTCGAGCCGGGCACGGTCGAGCTGTGGGTCGGGCCGTCGAGCGCGGTGAAGGAGACGGAAGCCGCGATCCATGTCGTCGGATCCGTGCACCGCGTCACCATCGCGGACGAGCGGTACGTCGGCACGTCGGTCGAGCGCGTCGGGGTCGCCGAATCGGTGCTCACGACGAGCTGATCCCCGCCGCACGACGGAGCCCCGGCGCCGCGTCCTCGAGACGCGGCGGCCGGGGCTCCGTCGTGCGGCGGCGACCGCGGGTCAGGCCCGTGCGAGGTGGTCGCGCACGGTCTCGGGCTCGCGGCCGAGCAGCTCGGCGAGCAGCGGATCCGTACCCGCGAAGAACCCGCCGGCCGCCGCCAGCGGCAGGGTGATCAGGAAGCGCGCGACGGTCTCGGGCGTGCCCGTCTGGACGAGCCCGGCGATCCAGCCCTCGGGGTCCACGAGCTCGAGGCGCACCTCGCGGCCGAGGGCCTCCGACGCCTGCTCCGCGACATCGGCCATGGTCGGGGCCACGCTCGCGGTGAGGGTGACGGGGCCGTCGACGGGCGCGTCGGCGAGCAGGATCCGCGCGGCCCCCTCGGCGGCGTCGGCGCGCGACGTCCACGAGACGGGACCGTCGGCGGGCACGCGGATCACGCCGGTCCCGCGCCAGGCGCCGAGCAGCAGGTCGATGCTGTGCAGGTAGAAGCCGTTGCGGAGCGCGGTCCACGGGGTGCCGGAGTCCGCGAGGATCCGCTCGGTCGCGATGTGGTCCCGCGCGGGGCCGAAAGGGGAGTCCGCGGCCGCGCCCTGGTGGCTCGTGTAGAGGATCCGGCCGACGCCGGCCTCGACCGCCGCCTCGATGGCGGTGCGGTGCAGCGCCACGGCGTCGGCGCGCGGGTCGCTGGAGGAGACGAGCAGGAGCTGGTCGGCGCCCGCGAAGGCGGCGGGCAGCGAGGCCGGGTCGGCGTAGTCGCCGCGGCGGACCTCGACGCCGCGGTCGGCGTACGCACGGGCACTCGAGGGATCGCGGGCGACGACGACGAGCTCCGTGGCGGGGATCCGGTCGAGCAGGCGGTCGGTGGTGGCGCCGTTGAGCGCGCCGGTGGCTCCGGTGATGGTGATCATGGATGTGCCTTTCGTGGTAGCGGTGATAACAATCCGACGGTAGCACGGGAATCACTGCGCTAACAGTCGTGCGTTATCGTCGATCCATGACCGCCGAGACCTCCGCCCCTGCCGACCCGCGCGCCGGGACCCGCGACCGCATCGTCGGCGTCGCCGCCGACCTGCTGCGCGCCGAGGGCCGATCCGCCGTGACCACCCGCGCCGTCGCCGAGGCCGCCGGCGTCCAGGCCCCCACCATCTACCGGCTCTTCGGCGACAAGGAGGGCCTCCTCGACGCCGTCGCCGAGACCGAGATGACGCGGTTCGCCGCGCAGAAGGCCGTCGTGATCCGCGCCGCCGCCGAGGGCGCGGTGGATGCGGTCGACGACCTCCATGCGGGATGGGAGGCGACCATCGCGTTCGCCCTCGACAACCCGGAGCTGTACGCGCTGATGAGCGACCCCGCCCGCGGACCGGGATCACCCGCGGTGCGCGCCGGCGTCGCGCTGCTCGAGGAGCGCGTGCACCGCGTCGCGCTCGCCGGGCGCCTGCGCGTCGCCGAGCCGCTCGCGGTCGAGCTGATCCACGCGGCGGCCACGGGCGCGCTCCTCTCGACGATCCGACGCCCGGCCGCGGACCGCGACCGCGCGCTCGTCGACGCCATGCGCGACGCCGTGCTCGAGCGGATCCTCACACCGCCGTCGCGCGGCCGGACACGCCACGAGCCCGGCCTCGTCGAGCGCGCCGTCGCGCTGCGCGCGCACGTCGCGGATGCGGATCGCCTCAGCGCGGGGGAGCGGTCACTCCTCGCGGAGTGGCTGGACCGGATCGCCGTCGGCAGCTGACGCCGCGCCCGCCACGGCCGCCCGCCGCTGCCCTGCTGCGCGCCCTCACGCCCCAGCGGGCTCCAGCGGCGCGGTCGACAGCGTCTGCAGTCCCGTGACCCGCAGCAGATCCAGCCGCGCCTCGTCCGTGCTGCCCGGCACGACCGTGTAGACGACGATGCGGAGGTCGGCGCCCGGCACCGAGAGGGTGTCGCAGTCGACGGTGATGGAACCGACCGGTGTGCGCACCACGGTCTTCCGGCTCGAGCGGTGCTCGGCCACGCGCGCCTCGGACCAGCGGCTCGCGAACGCGGGCGACTCGGCGCGGAGGCGGGCCACGAGCTGGGCGAGCGCGCGATCCCCGGGGTAGCGGCCCACGGCGGCGCGGAGGTCCGCCGTGAGGTCCCGCGCGAACTCCTCCTCGTGCCGGTCGTCGAACTCGGTGCCGTCGTGGCCGTGCATGAAGTACGACCAGACGAGGTTGCGGTCCGGGCGGAAGGATCCCCGTTCATCGCGGCCCACAGCGGGTTCCAGAGCAGCCAGTCGTGGGTGGCCGTGAAGACCGCCATGGGCACGTCGCCCAGCCGGTCGATGATGCGGTGCACGCCCGGCGGGATGTGCCGCGGCACCTCGCCGCGGCCGGGCGGGGCGACGCCGGCGACCCGGTGCAGGTGGTCGCGCTCGTCCTCGGTGAGGCGGAGCGCGCGGGCGAGGGCGCCGAGCATCTGGGGCGACGGGTTCAGCGCCCGGCCCTGCTCGAGGCGCACGACGTAGTCGACGCTGACGCCCGCGAGCGCGGCGAGCTCCTCGCGGCGGAGGCCAGCGGTGCGGCGGTGGGATCCCGCGGGCAGGCCCACGTCGGCGGGCTGCACGCGCTCGCGCCAGGAGCGGAGCACGCTCGCGAATTCGGACATGACCTCATCCTGCGCCCACCGCCGCCCGGCTCCCTGGTACCGGTGGTCCCCCTGTCGGCCGGTGCCTGGGCGACACGGCCCGGCAGGCGCAGGCTCGATGCATGACCACGACACTGATCACCGGATCCAACCGCAGCCTCGGCCTCGAGACCGCCCGCCGCCTCGTCGAGGCCGGCCACACCGTCCACGCCGGCATGCGCGACACCGCCGACGGCGACGCCGCCCGCGCGCTCGGCGCCCATCCCGTCCAGCTCGACGTCGACGACCAGGCGAGCGTCGACCGCGCCCTCGCGTCGCTGCCGGAGCTCGACGTGCTCGTCAACAACGCCGGGATCCTCGGCACGTCCTCCGGCGTCGACGACCTCACTCCCGAGGCGATGGCCGCCGTGCTGCAGACCAACGTCGTCGGGATCGTCCGGGTGACGCAGGCGGCGCTGCCGCTGCTGCGCGCATCCGCCGCGCCCGTGATCGTGAACGTCGCCTCGGGCGTCGGCTGGCCGCGCGCCCTCCGCGGCGACGGCACCGACGAGAGCCACGTGCTCGCGGTCCCGTACGCGGCGTCGAAGGCGGCCGTGATCACCGCGACCGTGCAGTACGCGAAGAACCTGCCGGGCTTCCGCGTCAACGCCACCGACCCCGGGTACACCGCGACCGACTTCAACGGCAACAGCGGGCACCAGACGGTGACGGAGGGCACCGACGCGACCGTCGCGATGGCGCTCGTCGGACCCGACGGGCCGACCGGCGAGTTCCACAGCCGGCACGGGCGCATCGACTACTAGCGGTCGGGCACCGCGCTCAGGCAGCGCCGAGGCCGGTGACGCCCGCGGCGACCGCGGGCGTCACGACGCCGTCCGGCCAGCGGAGCCCCACTCCGGGCTCGGCGGTCAGCCGCCCGATCCCCGCGCTCGTCGCGTACGGCGACGCCATGCGCGAGGCGCCCGGGGCGTCGGCCGTCAGCATGCCGAAGCCGGGGAAGCAGGTCAGCCAGTCGCCCATCGTCACGTCGGCGGATGCCGGCACGGGCACGTCCGCGACGTCGACCACCGCGCCCGTCCCGCTCGCCTCCGCGAGCATGCCGGCGGTGCCGACGATCCCGGCCATGCTCACGTCCTTCGCGGCGGCCGGGCGCGCACGCGCGACGGTCGCCGCGAGGTCACGGAGCTCGACGGGGGAGCGCCCCTCGGACGAGTTCCACTGCGCTCCGCGGTGTCCGGACCGCCAGGATCCGGACAGGTCGACCGTGAGGCTGAGGGCCTGGCCGGCGGAGCCGCCGCCCCCGGGGACCGGATCGGCGGTCCTGCCGAGGGCGGTGACGCTGAGGGCGGCGGGCACGCCGAGCTGCGTGTGCCCGCCGAGGATCGGGACGCCCCAGGCCTCGGCGCCGCGGCGGACGCCGGCCATCACTCGGCGCACGGACGCGGCGTCGCGCCCCGCCACGGAGTCGAGGAGGCCCACAGGGGTCGCGCCCATCGCGCTGAGATCGTTGACGTTGACGAGCACGCCGCACCAGCCGGCCCATTCCGGATCCCGCTCCACCATGGACGGGAGGATCGCGTCGCACGCGGCGATCACGTCGGTGCCGGGCACGAGGGCGCCGTCGTCGCCGACCCAGCCGGGGCCGCCGAGCGCGGCGGACGCATCGCTGCCGTCGGGCTCGAGCACCGCAGCGAGGTGCGCCTTGGTCTGGTCGACGAGCCGCTGGATCCGGCCGATCGGCCAGCGCATGGTCACGTGGTCGACGCCGCCGACGACCGCGGTGCCGGTGGCGATCCAGCCCAGCCGTCGGAAGAGCACCGCGCTGCGCGCCTGCACGGTCGCGTCGAAGCGCAGCACGCCGGCCTGCTCCGCGTGCACCGCGGCGGCCCGGACGAGCGCCGAGCCGACGCCGCGGATCCCCC
>NZ_QWGT01000047.1 GCF_003576405.1 Clavibacter lycopersici | reverse complement strand
CGCGCCCGCCCCGTCGTCGCCGGATCCCGCGTCGTCGAGGCGCCAGCCCACGGCATCCGCGGCGACGGCGCCGGCGATGAGCGGGAGCCCGCCCGGCGCGATCACGGCGGCCCCGGCACCGGCCCGCCCGGCGCGGTAGGCCCGCACCCGGTCGAGCGTCGCCAGGTAGAAGGGCTGCGCCTGGCGCGCGTCGACCCGACGCGGATCCGCGGATCCGGCGATGTCGGCGTCGATCACGGCGTCGCCGCGCAGCACCACCTGGAGGCGCGCGCCGTCGGGCCCGCCGGGCTCGTGCACCAGCACGGCGAAGGATGCGACGCCGTCGGGTCCCCGCAGCGGCAGCGCCGCGACGATCGCCTCCGCGGCGACCGCCGGATCCGCGAGGGTGCGCCAGAGGTCCTCCACGACGCCCGCGGGAGCGCCGTCGGGGAGGATCACGACCGCGTGCGGCGTCACGACCGCGAGACCCGAGGATCCCGCGCCTGCGGGAGAGGAACGGTGGGAGCCCTCGCTCACGTCATGGGCTCCATCGAGGGTCGGCGCCCGGTCGGGCGGTCGGCGCCGGGCCTCGGGCGGCCGGACGCGCTGACTCACGATCCTACCGCGCGGACGTGCCCCGCCCGAGGGGTGCGACCACCGTCGGACAGCGACCCGCGACCGGCTCGCGGAGGGGCATCAGGACCGTCCGCGCGACCCCTCACCGCGGATCCGGTTGCCCGGTCACCCGGGGACTGCCATGCTCGGACGATGAGCACGTCGCAGCGCCCCTCCGCCCGCGGGCTCCCCGTCGACGCGATCTCCCGGTCCATCGTCGAGCAGCTGCGCGAGGACGGCCGCCGGTCGTACGCCGAGATCGGCAAGGCGGTGGGCCTCAGCGAGGCCGCCGTCCGCCAGCGCGTGCAGAAGCTCACCGACGGGGGCGTGATCCGCATCGTCGCGCTCACCGATCCGCAGCAGCTGGGGCTCACACGCCAGGCCATGATCGGCGTCACGGTGAGCGGCGACGTGCGCATGGTCGCCGACGCCCTCGCCGACATCCCCGCCGTCGACTACGTCGTCATGACGGCGGGCACCTTCGACCTCCTGGCCGAGGTCGTCTGCGAGGACGACGAGGAGCTCGTCGAGCTCCTGAACGCCCGCATCCGCGCGCTGGAGGGCGTCGTGAGCACGGAGACGTTCGTCTACCTCAAGGTCCACACGCAGGACGGGCACGGGCGCTCGCGGTGACGCCGGCGCCGTCCCCCGCCTCCTCCCCCGACACGACTCGGCGCCGTCCGTCCCCTGATCGCGCTCCTACCGGCGTGATCCGCGCCGCCCGCCGTACGTTCGCCGCATGACCCGCTCCCCCGCACCTGCCGCCCGCGCCGCCCTGCGCCCGCCCGTCTCCCCGCCGCGCGTCCGACGCCCCGGATCCCTCGGGCTCGACGCCGATGCGCGTCGTCCGCTCCCTCCCGCCCCTGCCCTCCTCCCCGCGGGTGCCGCGCTGCTCCGGGTCCCGTCCCCGGTGGGTCGGCTGGAGCTCGTCGGCGAGGGCGAGGAGCTGGTCGCGGTCTCCATCGCGACCGCGGGCGTCCTCCCGCTCGACCACCTGGACGACCGCCCGAGCCCCGTGCTCGCCGAGACCGCCCGGCAGCTGGACGAGCACTTCGCCGGCACCCGGCGGTCCTTCGACGTGCCCGTGCGGCTGCGGGGCACCCCGTTCCAGGTCGCGATCTGGGAGGCGCTCGCCCGGGTCCCATACGGCGGCGTCACCACCTACGGCGCCCTCGCGCAGGCCGCAGGCCGTCCCGGCGGCGCGCGTGCGGTGGGCGGCGCCGTCGGGGCCAACCGCCTGTGCATCCTGATCCCGTGCCATCGCGTCCTCGGGGCCGACGGCCGCGTCACGGGCTTCAGCGCGGGCGACGGCGTCGCCACCAAGGTGCAGCTGCTCGCGCTCGAGGGATCGGTGCTGTCATGACGCGCCTCTCGCTCGTGGTCGGCGAGGACGGCATAGCACGCTGCGCGTGGTCGTCCGCCGACCCCGAGTACCGCAGGTACCACGACGAGGAGTGGGGGCGTCCGCTGCACGGAGACCGGCCGCTCTTCGAGAAGCTGTGCCTGGAGGGCTTCCAGGCCGGGCTGTCGTGGATCACGATCCTCCGCAAGCGCCCGCGATTCCGCGAGGTCTTCCACGGCTTCGACATCGACGCGGTCGCCGCCATGGACGAGGACGACGTCGAGCGGCTCATGGGCGACGCCGGGATCATCCGCAACCGCGCCAAGATCCTCGCCGCGTCCGGCAACGCGCGCGCCGTACGGGCACTCGTCGACGAGCACGGGGACGGGGCCCTCGACCGCATGATCTGGGCGCACGCCTCCGATCCCCGGTCGCGACCCCGCCCGGCCACGGCCGACGAGATCCCCGCCGTCACCGCCGCGTCCACCGCGCTCAGCCGCGAGCTCAAGGCGCGCGGCCTGCGCTTCGTGGGCCCCACCACCGTCTACGCGCTCATGCAGTCCTCCGGGCTCGTCGACGACCACGTCGTCGGCTGCCACCGGGCCGCCTGACCGCTGTCCGTCCCGATCCCCGGCGGAGCCCGACGGTACCCGACGCTCAGTGCGGCGCGGCCACCAGGACCAGCTCGCCGGCTTCCCCGCGCCTCAGCTCGACGCCGGCCCCCGCCGCCCACTCGAGCAGCTCGGCCACCGACCCGAGGTCGCGGCCGGACAGGATCAGGGCCCGCACCAGCTCGCCCTTGGCCCGCTTGTTGAAGTGGTTGAGCGCGCGCACCGTGCCGTCCGCCCCGCGGGCGACGACGCGCACCACGGCGGAGTCCTCGTGGCCCGGCCGTGGCCCGAGGGCGGCGTACCCCTCGGAGCGGAGGTCGAGCACCAGGCCGGGCACCTCCTCGAGCACCCGGCGGACCGAGGCGACCCAGTGCGCCTTCATCCGGAGGCCGGGCACGCGGCTGTCGTGGGAGAGCCGGTATGCGGGGATCGGGTCGGTCGCCCGCACGGGTCCGAGGAGCGCGGAGTGCACGGCCACGTGGCGGCCGGCGAACGCGAGCTGCGCGGCGTCGAGCGTGTCGGCGCCCACGGGGTCGTAGAGCACGCCCGTGTAGCGCAGGAGGGCCGGCATGGTCGGCGAGGACTCGAGCACGCGGTTCCGCTCCACCTCGCCCGCCTGGCGCGGCCCGAGCTTGAGCGCGCGCGCCGCGGCCTCGGGATCCCGGGCGAGGTCGGCGACGGCGCGGACGACCGTGCGCCGCTCCTCCGTCAGCTCGGGGAACGCGAGCAGGTCGAGGTCGAGACGGGATCCGTCGGTCCCGCCGTCGCGCTTCGTCTCGGACGGGGGCAGCAGGACGAGCACGGGACCTCCGGGGGAAGGGGGACGGACGGGGACGGGGATGGAACCGCGTCCGGACGCACGAAGGCGGACGGCCCCCGAGGGGACCGCCCGCCATCGGACGGACGAGACGCTACGCGACCAGTGCGGCCTTGCGCGCGACCACGGTCACGTTGTCGTTCTCCACCGAGAGGAAGCCCTCGTCGGCGTCGGCCGTGATCACGGCGCCGCCGTCCTGCGTGATGCGGACGTTGCCGGTCGCGAGGATCGCCAGGAGCGGCTCGTGACCGGCCAGGATGCCGATCTCGCCCTCGCTGGTGCGCGCGACGACCATGGACGCCTGGCCCGACCAGACCTGCTGGTCGGCGGAGACCACGGTCACCGTGAGATCAGCGCGGGCCATGTCAGCCGTTCTCCTTCTGGATCTCGGACCAGCGGCGGTCGACGTCGTCGAGGTCGCCGACGTTGAAGAACGCCTGCTCGGCGACGTGGTCGTACTCGCCGTCGGCGATCTTCGAGAAGGACTCGATGGTGTTCTTCAGCGGCACCGTGGAGCCCTCGACGCCCGTGAACTTCTTCGCCATGTACGTGTTCTGCGAGAGGAACTGCTGGATGCGGCGCGCACGCGACACCGTGACCTTGTCCTCCTCGGAGAGCTCGTCGACGCCGAGGATCGCGATGATCTCCTGCAGCTCCTTGTTCTTCTGCAGGATCGCCTTGACGCGGGTGGCCGTGTCGTAGTGCGCCTGGCCCAGGTACCGCGGGTCGAGGATGCGGCTGGTGGACGTCAGCGGGTCGACGGCCGGGTAGAGACCGCGCGACGCGATCTCGCGGCTGAGCTCCGTGGTCGCGTCGAGGTGCGCGAACGTGGTGGCCGGTGCCGGGTCGGTGTAGTCGTCCGCGGGCACGTAGATGGCCTGCAGCGACGTGATGCTGTGGCCGCGGGTCGACGTGATGCGCTCCTGGAGCACGCCCATCTCGTCCGCGAGGTTCGGCTGGTAGCCCACAGCGGACGGCATGCGGCCGAGGAGCGTGGAGACCTCGGAGCCCGCCTGCGTGAACCGGAAGATGTTGTCGATGAAGAGCAGCACGTCCTGGTTCTTCACGTCGCGGAAGTACTCCGCCATCGTGAGCGCCGACAGGGCGACGCGCAGGCGCGTTCCCGGCGGCTCGTCCATCTGGCCGAAGACCAACGCGGTCTTGTCGAAGACGCCGGCCTCCTCCATCTCCATGATGAGGTCGTTGCCCTCACGCGTGCGCTCGCCGACGCCGGCGAAGACGGACACGCCGCCGTGGTCCTGCGCGACGCGCTGGATCATCTCCTGGATGAGGACGGTCTTGCCGACGCCCGCGCCGCCGAACAGGCCGATCTTGCCGCCCTGCACGTACGGGGTGAGGAGGTCGATGACCTTGATGCCGGTCTCGAACAGCTGCGTCTTGGACTCGAGCTGGTCGAACATCGGGGGCTTGCGGTGGATGGGCCAGCGCTCGGTGATCTCGATCGGCTCGCCACCCTCGTTGTTGAGGATGTCGCCGGTGACGTTGAAGACCTTGCCCTTGGTGACGTCGCCGACGGGCACCGAGATGGCGGCACCCGTGTCGCGCACCTCCTGGCCGCGGACGAGCCCGTCCGTGGGCTTCAGGGCGATGGCGCGCACGACGTCGTCGCCGAGGTGCAGCGCGATCTCGAGCGTGATCTCCGTCGACTCCTCGCCGATGGTGATCGTGGTCTTCAGGGCGTTGTAGACCGGGGGGATCGAGTCGTGCGGGAACTCGATGTCCACGACCGGGCCGGTGACGCGGACGATGCGTCCGACGCCGGCCACGCTGTCGCTGGCGACCGGCGCAGTGGCGGTGTCAGTCATTGATGTCTCTCTTCTTCATCCGTGGTGCGTGGGTTACTTGCTGGAGGCGAGCGCGTCCGCGCCGCCGACGATCTCGGAGATCTGCTGCGTGATCTCGGTCTGCCGTGCGTTGTTCCGCAGCCTGGTGTAGGTGGTCACGAGCTTGTCGGCGTTGTCGCTCGCCGACTTCATGGCCTTCTGGCGCGCGGCGTGCTCGGAGGCGGCCGACTGGAGCATCGCGTTGAAGATGCGGCTCTCGATGTAGACGGGCAGCAGCGCGTCGAGCACGTCGCCCACCTCGGGCTCGAACTCGTAGAGCGGCAGGACGGCTCCCTCTCCGGGCGCCTCCACCCCCTCCACGACCTCGAGCGGCAGCAGGCGGACGACCTCGGGCTTCTGCGTCGCGATCGACACGAAGCGGTTGAAGACGATGTGGATCTCGTCCACCCCGCCCTCGGACGCCGGCGTCACGAACTTCTCCACGAGCGCGTCGCCGATCGACTTCGCGGTCTCGAACTCGGGCTTCTCGGTGCTCCCGCTCCAGATGCGCTCCGAGGAGCGCTTGCGGAACTTGAAGTACCCGACGGACTTGCGGCCCACCAGGTAGTACACGATGTCCTTGCCCTGCGAGCGGAGGAGCGCGGCGAGCTGCTCCGACTCCTTCAGGACGCTGGAGCTGAACGCGCCGGCGAGGCCGCGGTCGGAGGCGAAGATGACGATCGCCGCCCGCTCCACCTTCTCGGGCTCGGTCGTGAGGATGTGGTCGACGTTGGAGAACGTCGCCACCGCCGAGACCGCGCGCGTGACGGCGCGGGAGTACGGCGCGGACGCCGCCATCCGCTGCTGCGCCTTCTGGATGCGCGACGCGGAGATCAGCTCCATCGCGCGGGTGATCTTCTTCGTCGTCTGCGCGGACTTGATCTTCTGCGTGTAGACCCGGAGTTGCGCTCCCATGAGTCTCCCTATCGGTCTCGGTCGGTGGCGGATCGGTGGGGCGAGCGCGTCAGCGCTTGCCCTTGACGATCTGCTCCTGGTTGACGTCCTCGGCCTTGGCGGGCTCGAACTTCTCGGATCCCACGGAGGCGAGCGGCTTGCCCTCGCCCGTCTGGAACTCGAGCTTGAACTGGTCCACGGCCTTGTCGAGCGCGTCGGTGATGTCGTCGGTGAGGACGTTCTTCTCCTTGAGCTGCGACAGGACCTCCGTGTTGCGGTGGAGGTGGTCGAGCAGCTCCCGCTCGAAGCGGAGGATGTCCTCGACGGGCACCTCGTCGAGCTTGCCCTTCGTGCCCGCCCAGATCGAGACGACCTGCTCCTCGATGGGGAACGGCGAGTACTGGGGCTGCTTGAGCAGCTCGGTGAGGCGCGCGCCGCGGGCGAGCTGGCGACGGCTGGCCGCGTCGAGGTCGGACGCGAAGATCGCGAACGCCTCGAGCGAGCGGTACTGCGCGAGCTCGAGCTTGAGCGTGCCGGAGACCTTCTTGATGCTCTTCACCTGGGCGTCGCCGCCGACGCGGGACACCGAGATGCCGACGTCGACCGCGGGACGCTGGTTCGCGTTGAACAGGTCGGACTGCAGGAAGATCTGACCGTCGGTGATGGAGATCACGTTGGTCGGGATGTACGCCGAGACGTCGTTCGCCTTCGTCTCGATGATGGGCAGGCCCGTCATCGATCCGGCGCCCAGCTCGTCCGAGAGCTTGGCGCAGCGCTCGAGCAGGCGGGAGTGCAGGTAGAACACGTCGCCGGGGTACGCCTCGCGTCCCGGCGGGCGGCGCAGGAGGAGCGAGACGGCGCGGTAGGCCTCGGCCTGCTTGGACAGGTCGTCGAAGATGATGAGGACGTGCTTGCCGCCGTACATCCAGTGCTGGCCGATGGCCGAGCCCGTGTAGGGGGCGAGGTACTTGAAGCCGGCGGGGTCGGACGCGGGGGACGCGACGATGGTCGTGTACTCCATGGCGCCGGCCTCCTCGAGGGCGCCGCGCACCGAGGCGATGGTGGAGCCCTTCTGTCCGATGGCGACGTAGATGCAGCGCACCTGCTTGTTCGTGTCGCCGGACTCCCAGTTGGCCTTCTGGTTGATGATCGTGTCGATCGCGATGGCCGTCTTGCCGGTCTGGCGGTCGCCGATGATGAGCTGGCGCTGGCCGCGGCCGATCGGGATCATGGCGTCGATGGCCTTGATGCCGGTCTGCATGGGCTCGTGCACGCTCTTGCGCTGCATCACGCCGGGGGCCTGGAGCTCGAGGGCGCGGCGCCCCTCGGTCGCGATCTCGCCCTGGCCGTCGATGGGGTTGCCCAGCGGGTCCACGACGCGGCCGAGGTAGCCGTCGCCGACGGGGACGGAGAGCACCTCGCCGGTGCGGCGCACCTCCATGCCCTCCTCGATGCCGGCGAACTCGCCGAGCACGATGACGCCGATCTCGCTCTCCTCCAGGTTCTGGGCGAGGCCCAGGGTCCCGTCGGCGAACGTGATGAGCTCGTTGGCCATGACGCCGGGCAGGCCCTGCACGTGGGCGATTCCGTCGCCCGCGTCGAGCACGTAGCCGACCTCGGTGGTCGAGGCCTTGCCGGGCTCGTAGGACTGCACGAAGTCCTTGAGCGCGTCCCGGATCTCGTCGGGGCTGATCGAAAGTTCTGCCATCTTCTTTCCCTTTGCATTCACGGAAGCCGACGGCTTCCGAGGTGACGCCCGCCGGTCAGGCGAACTGGAGTCTCAAATCGTTGATCCTGGTGGCGACGCTGCCGTCGATGACGTCGTCGCCGATCTGGACGCGGAGGCCGCCGACGAGGTCGCGGTCCACGACCTGGTTCAGCTCGACCCGCCGGGAGTACCGGCGGCTCAGTGCCTGCGCGAGTCGCTCCGACTGCTCGGGCGACAGGGGCGAGGCGACGCTGACCGTGGCGATGGTGAGGCCCGCCTGGTCGGCCACGAGGGTGGCGGCGTGACGCACGAGCTCGCCGATGCGGCGGCCGCGGGGCTGCTGCACGAGCTGCTCGACGATGACGACCGTCTGCTCCGATGCCCGGCCGTCGAGGAGACGGTGGACGAGCGTCGACTTGGCCGCGGGGTCGCCCAGCTTGTCGCCGAACGCGAGCTCGAGGCCGTCGTCGGTGGACACGGCGCGGCCGAACGTGAAGAGCTCGGACTCGACGGGCGTGCCCGCGGGTGCCGAGATCGCCACGGCGCGGATGCCGAGCTCCTCGATGCCGGCGAGCAGCTCGTCGTGCGACGACCACCGGCCGTCGACGACGGCGCGGAGGACGCGCAGCGCGGGCTCCTGCACGGTGGCGCCGAACACCCGGTCCACGATGCTGTGCTTGACCTCGGGCGCGATGCCGCTGTCCGCCATCGCGGAGAGCAGGTGCGTGGATCCGCCGATGGCGCGGCCGGCCCCGAGGAGCTGACCGGCCGTCGACAGGTCGACGCCCCCGAGCTCCGCGAGGACGCGGCGTGCCGAGTCCAGCGATGCGCGCGATGCACTCCCCATCAGCTGGCGGATCCCGTCCTGCCGGCGGCCTCGTTGGCCTCCAGGTCGGCGAGGAACCGGTCGACGAGCGCGGTGGAGCGCTGGTCGTCCGTGAGGCTCTGGCCGATGACGCCCGACGCGAGGTCGATCGCGAGCGATCCGACCTCGGAGCGGAGCGAGACGACCGCCTGCTGGCGCTCCGCCTCGATCTGCTGCGTGGCGCTCGCGGTGATCCGGGCGGCGTCGGCCGTGGCCTGCTCCTTGATCTCCGCGGCGATCGCCGTGGCGTCGACGCGGGCCTGCTCGCGGATGCGGCCGGCCTCGGCGCGCGCCTCGGCGAGCTGAGCGGTGAGCTCGGCCTTCGCGGCGTCGGCTTCCGCCTGCGCGCGCTCGGCCTTCTCGATGCCGCCGGCGATGGCCTCGGTGCGGCCGTCGAGCATGGCGTAGAGGCGCGGGAGCGCGTACTTCCAGATGACGACCAGGAGGACGACGAACACGACCGCCGACCACACGATGTCGTAGACCGCGGGGAGGAGGATGCTCGGCGTTTCTTCACCTGCCGCCATCACGTTGTGGGGCGAGATCATGCGCGGTCCTTACTGGAAGATGAAGTAGGTCGCGAGGCCGATGAGCGCGAGCGCCTCGGAGAACGCGATGCCGAGGAACATCGTGGTGCGCAGGCTGCCGGCCATCTCGGGCTGGCGGGCCATGGCCTCGACGGTCTTGCCCGCGACGATGCCGACACCGATGCCGGGGCCGATCGCTGCGAGGCCGTAGCCGACGGTCGCGATGTTGCCGTTGATCTCGGCGAGAATGATGGGGTCCACTGGGGTTTCCTTCCGGTTGGGTGATCTCGTTGGTCGACGAGATCGCTTAGTGCTCCTCCGCCACGGCCATCTGGATGTAGACGGCGGTGAGGAGGGCGAAGATGTAGGCCTGCAGGACGGCGACGAGCAGCTCGAAGAGCGTGAACGCGAATCCGAGGACGAGCGTGCCGGCGCCGAGGAACTTGAGCGCGCCCTGCGCCTCGAAGAGGAAGAACCACGTCGCGGAGAAGCAGAGCACCAGCAGGAGGTGGCCGACGAGCATGTTCATCAGGAGTCGGAGCGTGAGCGCGACCGGCCGGATGATGAAGGTCGAGAGGAACTCGATCGGCGTCAGCAGGATGTAGACGGGCTTCGGCGCTCCGGGCGGGAACAGGCTGTTCTTGAAGAAGCCCATCCCCCGGTCCTTGATGCCGGCGTAGATGAAGGTGACGTACGCCACGGCGGCCAGGAGCATCGGGAGTCCGATGACGGAGGTGCCCGCGATGTTGAGGAACGGGATCACGCCCGTGAGGTTCATGCCGAGGACCAGGAAGAAGATGGTCATCAGGATCGGCAGGAAGCGACGGCCGTCCTTCTTGCCGAGGATGTCCTCCGCGATGTTGACGCGGACGAAGTCGACGCCCATCTCCATGAGGTTCTGGCCGCGTCCGGGGACGAGGGCGAGCTTCCGGGTGCCGACGATGAAGAGGACCACGAGGATCGCCATCACCAGGAGCCTGATGAGCATGATGCGGTTGAGGTCGAACCCGGTGCCCTCGAAGAAGGCGATCGGCGGGAAGAACTCCGACAGCGTGGGAGCGTGGAACCCCTCACCCGAGTCTTCAGCGGCGAGGGTGATGATGCTGGGTGCAGCGGTGGCTAACAGCGCTATCTCCTGTTTCGGGGCGTGGAGCGCGAGCTCTCGCGGCGACGAACGGATGGGGTGAGAAGACGCCGGCGTGAGGTGGATCTGGGCACGGCCCGACGGGAATCGTCACGAGAGAGACTATCAACAATGAGGGTGCCCTGACTAATCGCGTCCGCCCTGCCGGCGGGGCGGGGGCGGGCGGCTACTGCCCGGGGAGCTGCGCGTCGCTGACGTAGCCGACGCGGGCCTTGGTGATCACGACCATGTCCATCACGAGGGTGCCCACGACGCCGACGATCACGGTGATGAAGAGCACGACCACGTTGATCCACGACTGCTCCTTGAGCACCATCGCGACCACGAGGAACACCACGAACTTCACGAGCCACGCGCCGAGGACGACCGAGAAGAACAGCGTCGGGTAGATCGGCGACGACTGGAACCGGTTCGCGAACAGGATGCTGCCGGCCGTGAGCCCGAGGAAGACGAGCGCCATGGCGCTGCCGATCACGGCGCTCAGGAGCCCGCGGCCGCCGTCGACCGCGAAGCCGACGATGCCGCCGACGACGGCGATGGCCAGGGCGAGCAGCGCTCCCCCGATGAGGATGCGCGTGAAGACGTCCTTCTTGGCGGGGCGCTGCGCGCGGGCGGGGGCGCTCGGGCTGTCGGTCATGTCGGCTCCTTGGCTGTCCCCGGGGGCGGGGCGTCGGTGGGGCGGGTCGCGATGGCTCCCGTGGCGAGGTCGGCGTGCTCGCGCTCGACGGCGTCGAGCTCGGACTCCGTGAGGCGTGCGAGGGGGCGGTCGGCCGCGGCCTCGTCGAGCGGGTCGTAGGCCGCGGCGTCGTCGGAGTCCGCGTCGGCGGGGACGAGCTGGGCGGCGGCCTCGAGGCGCTTGCGACGGCTGAGGGGGGCGAGGGTGACGACGGCGCAGACGATCATGCCGACCGCGATGAAGGCGACGCCCCACGCGTACGGCTGCACGACGAACATGAGCAGGCACCCGACGGACACGACGCCGGTCCACGCGTAGAAGATCAGCGTCGCGTGCAGCCGCGAGTGGCCCATGTCGAGCAGGCGGTGGTGCAGGTGCTTGCGGTCGGCGCTGAATGGCGACTTCCCGGCCTTGAGCCGCCGGAAGACGGCGAGGGCGAAGTCGAGCAGCGGCACGATGAGGATCGCGAAGGGCAGCAGGATCGGCAGGAACGCGGGCAGCAGCTGCGAGCGGCCGAAGGTCTCCGGGTTCGGGTCGATCTCGCCGGTGACGGCGATGGCGCTCGTGGCCATGAGGAGGCCGACGAGCAGCGCCCCCGCGTCGCCCATGAAGAGCTTCGCGGGGTGCCAGTTGAACGGGAGGAAGCCGAGGCACGCGCCGATGAGGATCGCGCTGATGAGCGACGCGAGGTTGAAGCGCTCGGTCTGGCCGGTGGCGGTGTCCGAGAGCAGGAAGCTGTAGAGGAAGAAGGCGCCGTTCGCGATGATGGCGACGCCCGCGACCAGGCCGTCGAGCCCGTCGATGAAGTTGACGGCGTTCATCACGAGGACGATCGCGAAGATCGTCAGCATGATCGACATCTGCGAGGAGCCGACCGTGAGGCCGCCGATGGGCAGCGAGGAGATCGCGACGCCCTGCCAGGCGAGGAGGCCCGCGGCGAGGATCTGGCCGGCGAGCTTGATCATCCAGTCGAGGTCGTAGATGTCGTCGAGGACGCCGATCACCACGATCATGAGCGCGGCACCGAGGATCGCGAAGACGGGGCCGGGCCGGTCGAACACCAGGCTGAACCAGGAGACCTGCGAGGCCACGGCGAACGCGACGAGGATGCCCGCGAACATCGCCACGCCGCCGAGCCGGGGCGTCGGCCGCGTGTGCACGTCGCGCGCGCGGATGGCCGGGTAGAGCTTGTAGCGGTAGCCGAGCTTCATGACGACCATCGACAGGACGAGCGTGATGACCGCCGACACGACCGCCATGGCGGCGTAGTAGGTCACCGGGGGTGCGCGGGCGGATCCGCGGGGGGCTCGGTCGCGGCGGGCGCGGCGGCGGGCTCGGTAGGCGTCTGCTCGGCGGGCTCGACGAACTCGGGGTACGTCGGGCCGGCGTCGGTCGCGGGCTCCGCGTCCACGGGCTCCGCGTCCGTCGGCTCCGCGGCGGGCGCGGCGGCGGGATCCGCGGGTCCCTCGACGCGCTCGGCGCCGCTCGCCGTGCCGCGCGGGGCCTCCGGCTCGTCGGGCGCCGGGTGCCGCTCGGGCTCCGCGGGCTGGTGCTCCGGCTCGGCGGGCGCGGCGACGACGGGCTCGAGCTCGTCGCCGATGAGCTGCTGGATCTGCGCGCGCGTGACGGCGCCCTCGCGCACGATGCGCACGCGGCCGCCCGCCTGGGTGACGCGCGATGCGTCGACGATGGTCGAGGCCGCTCCCCCGGCGGCGCCGCCGTCGAGGAACACGTCCACCGACCCGCCGAGCTGGTCGACGGCCTCCTGCGCGGTCGCGGCCGCGGGCTGACCCGTCCTGTTGGCGGACGAGACCGCGAGCGGGCCGGTCTCCGCGAGGAGCTCGAGCGCGTACGAGTTGGCGGGCATGCGCAGCGCGACGGTGCCGCGGGTCTCGCCGAGGTCCCAGACGAGGGAGGGCTGCGCCACGAGGATCACCGTGAGGCCGCCCGGCCAGAACTCGTCCACCAGGCGACGGACGACGTCGGGCACGAAGTCGGCGAGGGCGTCGAGCGTGGACTGCCCGGGGATGAGGACGGGCGGCGGGGCGTCGCGTCCGCGGCCCTTCGCGTCGAGCAGCCGCTGCACCGCCTCAGGGTTGAACGCGTCGGCGGCGATGCCGTAGACGGTGTCGGTGGGGATGACGACGACCTCGCCGCGGCCCACCGCCTGTCGGGCGAGTCTCATGCCGGTGAGGAGGTCGGTGTCGACTGAGCAGTCGTAGATGCGCGCCATGTCGTCGCTCATCGTAGCCGAGCGCGTGGCCGTGGCCCTGAGCGGTGGATCCGCGCCGCGCCGGCGCCCGCATACTGGGCGTCGTGACCTCCGCGCCCCCATCCCCCGGCCCCGACGGGCTCCTGTTCGTGTTCGACATGGACGACGTGCTGTACGACCACGACTGGCGCGGGCCGGCCGACCGGATCACGGCCGCGACCGGGTACGACCTCCCGGAGCTGCGCCGCCGCTGGTACAACGACGACGGCGAATGGGCGGCCGAGGCCGGGCGCTTCGACGCCGACTCCTACCTCGGCGCGTTCTGCGCCGCGGTGGGCGTGGAGATGGACGAGGAGGAGTGGGTGCGCCGGCGCCGCGCGTCGATGGTCGTGCGCCCGCAGGCGCTGGAGGCGGTAGCCCGGGCGCGCGAGGCCGGGCGGATCACGCTGCTCACCAACAACAACGCGCTCGCCGCCCGCCACCTCCCGGAGCTCGCGCCCGAGCTGGTGCCGCTGTTCGGCGTCGAGCACCTGCGGACCTCCAGCGGCTACGGCGCGCGCAAGCCCGATCCCGCCGTGTTCCGCGGGGTGCTCGCCGCGTACGGGCACCCGGCCGAGCGGACCTTCTTCGCCGACGACCGGGAGGACAACGTCGCGTCGGCGCGCGGCCTCGGCATCAGCGGGCACCACGTCCGCGGGGACGGCGACCTGCTGCCGGCCGTCGAGGCGTTCATCCGGCGGCACGCGCGCCGGGGCTGAGCCGCCGGGCCAGGGCCGTCGGGCTGACGCGGATCCGCGTCAGCGCAGCGCGGTCGTCGCGCGGTCGCGCCGCGTGAGGTCCTGGTGCGTCGCGGTGGCGCGCCAGCCGTCGGCCTCGAGGAGCGCGCGGATCGCGTCGCCCTGCAGCTCGCCGTGCTCGATCACGAGGGCGCCGCCCGGGTGCAGCAGCCGCCGCGCGGTCGTCGAGACGAGCCGCACGACGTCGAGGCCGTCCGCGCCGCCGTAGAGCGCGAGCGCGGGGTCGTGCAGGCGCACCTCGGGGTCGCGCGGGATCGCGTCCACCGGGATGTACGGCGGGTTCGAGACGACGACCGAGACCCGGCCGTCGAGCTCGGGGAACGCGTCGGCGAGGTCGCCGAGCACGAGGTCGACGTCGGGCGCGAGGCGCTCCACGTTGCGGGCCGTCCACGCGTGCGCCTCGGGCGACACCTCGATCGCGTGCACGCGCGCGTGCGGCACCTCGGTGGCGAGCGCGAGCGCGAGGGCGCCGGATCCCGTGCCGAGGTCGACCGCGACGGGCGCCTCGCCGGTCGCGGCACCCAGGGCGTCGATCGCGAGCTGCGCGACGTGCTCGGTCTCGGGCCGCGGCACGAAG
This sequence comes from Clavibacter lycopersici, assembly GCF_003576405.1. Taxonomy (GTDB): domain Bacteria; phylum Actinomycetota; class Actinomycetes; order Actinomycetales; family Microbacteriaceae; genus Clavibacter; species Clavibacter lycopersici. Next base: position 126 of record NZ_QWGT01000047.1, on the reverse strand, counting down.
ACGCCCGGGCCCACGAGGAGCTCGAGCGAGCGGAAGTGGGCGACGCCCGTGATGTGCTGCAGCGGCTCGCGGCGGGCGCGGCGCGCGGCCAGCGCGAGGACGCGCTCGGCGTATGCGGCGGCCACG